>NZ_JADBTR010000052.1:0-7905 GCF_020246065.1 Microcystis sp. M144S2 | reverse complement strand
TTCGGATACTTTCATCAAGATACAGAAATCGCAGACGGCGATTTGGTCTGAGATTGAATTTGATTGCTGGTATCTACAATTACGAACTTCGTTACCGACAAAAGGATATATCTTGATTACTTTTGCAAGAGATCTACTGATAATTGCTGATTGTCGGTATTTCTGCAAATGTGGGATGCAGCCGGGGGCAGGGTGTAGGGTGTGGGGTTTTACCCATTTTCATCTGGTCAATATTTTTCTTTTTTCTTCAGAAAATAGGGCTTGAAAACTAACTATCACATAGCTAATTTTCAAGCCCTTAATTGTAGGAATCCTAGGCTAAATTAGGATTCACTTTCGATATAGATAAATAACAACCCCATAACCACGGCTGGCATTAACCAACAGACGATCGGGATTAAAATCCAAGGCAGATAAGAAGCTGCGTAGTCACCAGTCATGTCAAATGCTCCTAGTAAAAAAATAAGGAAATGATAATCAGGTAGAAAAAGGGTTAATTATTGATTAAAAACCCCGCGCATGATGCCATCAACGACACCAAGATTTTCTAGGAGGAAATAGGCCACAAAAGCGCCACCCATACCACCAATAAAGAAACCAGCGGCGAATTGACTCCAACCCTCGGAGGATTGCAGAGGATCACCACTAGCGGCCTTACCTTGGAAGGAGACAAGACCATAACTAGCTAAACAACCCGTAGCCAAGAGAACCATGGCCAAAGCGGGGATTAAGCCGCCGAGATTAGCATATTCCGAGTCTCTCAAGGGTCCCAGGACGACCCAGGGACCACCGAGGAAATAACCGTGGGCCATACCCACTTCTAGACCGCGCAGAATCGGAGCTAGACCGGGACGATAGGCAGGTAAGTTACCAATAAAAGCTTTGGTAAAACCAGAAGCGGAAATGGGGGTAGCTAGATGACCAATGAACGGATCATCATTGTAGGGTGTCACCACCTGTTTGTATCCAGTTTCAGCCATTGTGTTTGAGTTCTCCTTTTTCCGATCAACAGGAAAATTGATCATAAAACTTTAAGATTACACTTTAGGCCTAAGAATTACTTCAAGCAACCCCATCGATCGAGTTTTCAAGGGTTGACGGCTGAAACTCTCACAATTCGTTACATTTCTCTCAGGAGACGGGGGAGTGGGGGAGATGGGGAGATGGGGAGATGGGGGAGATGGGGAGCTTTGTTTCAGTGAGCAGTAAACAGTAATCAGTGAACTGAAAACTCACATCTGATACTAAATCCGTTGAGTATAGGCTACATATCAGGATGGGCAAGAGGCAAGAGGCAAAAGGAGGAATAGATAATCAGTCTTTAATAACTGGATTTAGTATGATAACTGCTCACTGATAAGTAGGTAGGCGTTAAAAGTTGTCAGATGCCCCCCTTATTAAGCTATCCCTTATAGGGATCTTTCTTAACAATTTTTTCAGTAAGCACTCCAACCCTTATCCTGACTGGATTTCAGTTTTTTCCTTGTCAGTAAGGGTGTCAACAAGGAATATTACAGATTGTTAACCGAGTCTTGAAAGCCTTGTGCTACAAAGGTTTGAAATGTTAAGAAAGATGTGACTAAAGGACAGCTTATTAAGGGGGGATTAAGGGGGGATCCCCCCGCCTATCGGCACCCCCCTTATCAAGGGGGGCAGGGGGGATCGAACCTAAAATCCATTTTTAATTTAATTATAACCAGCTACTTAACTGCTCACTGATAACTGCTCACTGATAACTGATCACTGCTCACTGATTACTGATTAAGGGATAATCAACACTGGGCAGGGGGCAAGGTTAATAACTTTGGTGGTGACGCTTTCGGACACACCTTCGCCGGTTAATCCTAAACCGCGACAACCCATAACGATCAGGTGAGCATTAATTTCATCGGCCACATCACAGATGACAAAAGAAGGCATTCCCTCCCTTTCAATCATTTCCGCCTTGATGCCAGCTTGAGCGAAAATCGCTTGGGCCGATTGTAACAATCTATCCACCGCTTCGATCGAACTCATCTTATCGTCGGCGGCAATTTCTCCGGTGGGTGTCGTTTCCACCACCGACAACAGGACCAAACGACTGTCAAAGATTTTGACTAATTCGATCACACTACTGGTAGCGTCACGACTTTCGCGGCTGTGGTCGATGGGAAATAAAATCGTCTCAAACATAATTAACAAGTCTCTCCAATCAAATTTTTCTGGGCAAATCGGTCTTGGAACTGCAAAACTGATCCCCAAATCTGAAATAATCTTTGTCAAAGTAATTGCCGCAAGTAGCGATACCCTGATTTAATCTTTATTGTACGGTAAGCAATCTAGGAGGTTATGGGCTGTGCCAAAAAAAACAGTAGCGAATTTGACAGAAGCCGATTTAGCGGGCAAACGGGTCTTAGTCCGGGTCGATTTTAACGTTCCCATGGACAAAGCCACCGGGGCAATCAGCGATGATACCCGCATTCGGGCGGCACTACCAACTATTGAGGATTTAATTAAAAAAGGGGCTAAGGTTATTTTATGCAGCCACATGGGTCGTCCCGACGGTCAAGTTAAAGAAAATTTGCGTCTGACTCCTGTGGCTAAACGTCTCTCGGAATTACTGGGCCAAGAAGTAGTCATGTGTCCCGATTCTATTGGTGAGGGAGTCACGGCAGCGATTAGCCAAATGTCTAACGGTCAAGTGGCCCTTTTAGAAAATCTGCGTTTCCACGGTGAAGAGGAGGCAAATGATCCCGATTTTGCCAAAAAATTAGCCGCTAATGCCGATTTATACGTTAATGATGCTTTTGGTACCGCCCACCGCGCCCACGCTTCCACGGAAGGCGTTACCCACTATCTCAGCCCCTCGGTGGCGGGTTATTTGATTGAAAAAGAGTTAAACTACCTACAAGCAGCTATTGAAACTCCCCAACGTCCCCTAGCGGCGATTATCGGCGGTTCTAAGGTTTCTAGTAAAATTGGCGTGATCGAAACTCTATTAGAAAAGTGCGATAAACTGCTCATCGGTGGCGGTATGATCTTTACTTTCTACAAGGCCCGCGGTTTAAGTGTTGGTAAGTCTTTGGTGGAAGAGGACAAACTGGAATTAGCCAAATCCCTGGAAGCGAAAGCTAAAGAAAAAGGAGTGGAATTCCTCCTTCCTACTGATGTGGTGTTAGCGGATAAATTCGATAAAGATGCCGAGTCCCAAATCGTCAAGGTCGAAAATATTCCCGATGGTTGGATGGGATTGGATATCGGACCTGAATCAGTTAAAGTTTTCCAAGAAGCTTTATCTAACTGTAAATCTGTCCTCTGGAATGGCCCGATGGGGGTGTTCGAGTTCGATAAATTTGCGGCGGGTACAGATGCGATCGCTCACACTTTAGCCGATTTAACCGCTACGGGTACAACTACCATTATCGGTGGTGGTGACTCGGTAGCGGCGGTGGAAAAAGTGGGAGTTGCAGAAAAAATGAGCCATATTTCCACCGGTGGTGGCGCTAGTTTGGAATTACTCGAAGGGAAGGTTTTACCCGGTATTGCCGCTCTCGATGAGGCCTAATTATCTCTAATATCTCAGGTTTAAACAAGGTGGGTCCTGGCCCGCCTTTTTTTATGAATTAGGGAGTGGGTTTTTAAAGTTGGATTGGGAGTTAATCATACAAATACTTTTGCGGCAAAAATAGTTGAGCCACTAGGATACTTCAATCGCGGTAAAATCCACCCGCTGATATAAATCTGTCAGGGATATTTGAAAATCTAGAGAAAACAAAGTTAAAATCGCTTCTTGAGCGTGATAATCCCGAAATGCCCAATGATCGCCTCTTTTATGAAATTGTTCTATATAATAACCATATTGATCAATTAAAATATATTCTTCAAAACTATCAAGAGAGCGATAAAATTTAAACTTATCACCCCGATTATAGTCTTGAGTAGATTTTGATAAAACCTCGATAATAACCTGTGGATTGGTAATCGTATCGGTGCGTCCTCTTTCAAGAATTGGTTCCCCCTTAACGATCATAATATCGGGATAGGTGTACATATTATAGGCGGGTATGGCCAAGCGTAGATCGTTGATAAATATATCATAGGCTTGATTCTGGATAGTTAAGGGAAATTTTCTACAGAAATTCAAGGCAATGCGATTATGGTTAGGAGTTCCCCCAGTCATAATAATAATTTCTCCATCTCGATACTCGTGTCTGTCGGTGGCAGTTTCCTCTAGTTGAAAGTATTCTGCGACTGTGTAGCGTTTCTCAGTGGTTGCGACCATATTGCCCCCTTGAAAGCAAAGCTCTGTTTTTATAATAACCTGTTTTCTGAAAAGGTAAGTAGCTGGTTATAATTAAATTAAAAATGGATTTTGCCTTTAATCCCCCCTTGATCCCCCCTTGATAAGGGGGGTGTCTGATAATTTTTAACGCCTACCTACTTACAATTATCGGTTTTAATCAGGTGCTGACTGCTGTATAAATATCGAGAGACCTTGTTAACAAGGTCTCTCCAAAGTGGGTGGGATTATTGTTGCTAATTTGTTAATCTGGTTGGGATAATTTGAGGATAGAGCTAGTGACTTTCATGCTTTCTTGATAAAGCACGTCCTGGCCCCAACGCTGTAACTGTTTACCTAGCAGAGTTTCTGTTTTTTGGTCTTCCAGATGGGACACTTGTTCAACGCGGCAAGATTGGGCCCCTCCCGAAGCTTCCATCCGCATACAGCCGGTAGTTCCCGAACAAATTACCGTGCAACAATCGGCCTGAAGATTAGTAGAAGTGAGTTTAATACTAATCAGATCTCCTTGTACTTCACCCCAATCGGCCACGGGAACACCGGCTAATTCTGCCTCAATTAAACGCTGGTCCTGACCGAGGAAGCTAATCCGATGAATAGCGTAATCTCCCGACCGGTGACTATATCCCACCGGTCGCCATTGTAACCGGCTGGCCATCCAACCGAGGAACATAAAAGCTTGACAAGGATTGCCCTTTTCGTAATCAATAGTGATGCGATCGACTTCCAGAATAGCATCCCGGCGCTCCGGTGGATCAAAAGCCTCGGCGGTTAGTTCTTGCCAAGGAGCGAGACGACTCCAGTTCAGGTCAGCTAATGGCACATCTGTGGCTAATAAATCCCCCACTTGCAGCAGTTCCGTTTCCGGTTCCCGAAAAGTGCTGGAATCGACGATAATCGTATCACATTGACTGGCCAGACGCTTAAATAGTCCATATTCCGCATCGGGACTGGCTTTCCACCAGAGAAATTTGGGCAAACTGGGAATAGTTAACTCGGAAATAATGCCGCCAATTCGTTCCAAGGCTTCCGCTGTGCCGCTTAAAGTGACGTATTCACAGCAAACTAAAGTGTTCTGACTACGTTTGTTAACGGGACAATAGGCAGAAACAGAGGCTTTTACCCCTTCATCGGCCTCGGCGGTGGGACAGAGGGTAATAATGCGACAGGGATTGGAAGCAGCGATCGCATCTGCCACTCCAATCGCATCTAAATCGGCGGCGTATTGACGATGATTAGCCCCATCCTCGGCGTTTTTTTCCGCTGCCCAGGCCGCCCTTAGGCGGGCGACAAATTCATCGCTAGAAAGCCCAGTTACTTCTAGTTCTAGGTCCTTCTGGGCCACCTTGATTGCGGCGTGGGTCCGGGGACCTGCAATACCATCAATCGGGCCGGTGTAATAGCCGAGAAGGGTTAACAATTCCTGTACTGCGTCGGGTTCATAGACAATAAAGCTAAAGGTGGTGGCCCGGGTGGCGGCCATACCATCCTCATTATTATTATAGGATTGCCAGATATCGCGCAGTTCCTGCTCGATCACATCGATGGAAACATCTTTTGGTGCTTGCAGGGAGACAATGGGGGGGCTTTGGGTAGTCATGTCAGTTATCAGTTATCAGTTATCAGTTATCAGTTATCAGTTATCAGTTATCAGTTATCAGTTATCAGTTATCAGTTATCAGATGTGAGTTTTTAGTTTACTGTTTACTGATTACTGATTACTGTTCACTGTTTTAGAGTCGTCGCCAACGACGGCCATCGCGGTTAAGGAGAAATTCCGCTTCTGTGGGTTCCCAGGTACCCGCTTCGTATTGGGGTACGGAGGCGGGATCGGCGGGAGCGTCCCAAGCGGCGAGAGCGGGAGTAACGATGCGCCATGCTTCTTCTACCTCGTCAGAACGGGTAAATAGGGTTTGATCTCCCAGCATAGCGTCTAAAAGTAGGCGATTATAGGCATCGGCGCTGGTGACACCGAAGGAGGAACCATAGCTAAAGTCCATTTCTACCGTGCGTGTGCGTAATTCTGACCCCGGCATTTTCGCCTCAAAACGGAGGGCAATACCTTCGTTAGGCTGGATTCGCATACTCAGTACATTTGCATTAGTTTGTTGGGCTGCCGATTGGAAGATTAATAACGGCACATGGCGGAATTGGATGGCAATCTCGGAAACTTTTTTCGGCAGACGTTTACCGGTACGCAGATAGAAAGGGACACCCTGCCAACGCCAGTTATCTACCATTAATTTCATGGCCACGTAGGTGGGGGTGGTCGATTCGGGATTAACCCCCGGTTCTTGCCGATAGCCCAGAATGGGTTTTCCTTTCATCCAACCGGCTTTATACTGGCCGCGGATGGCGGATTTTTCCAGGTTATTAATATCGGCCAGGTGAGTCGCTTGCAGGACTTTGACTTTTTCGCCACGGACACTATCGGCGTTAATAGCGTTGGGTGCTTCCATCGCCGTCAAGCAGAATAACTGCATCAGGTGATTTTGCACCATATCGCGCAAAGCTCCCGATTTTTCGTAATATCCGGCCCGCTCCTCCACTCCCACGGTTTCGGCCACGGTAATCTGGACGTGATCGATAAATTGACGATTCCAGAGGGGTTCAAAGATGGCGTTAGCAAATCGGAACACCAGTAAGTTTTGGACGGTTTCCTTGCCTAAATAGTGGTCAATGCGATAAACTTGGTTCTCCTGACAAACCTCTTGTACGACTCGATTGAGAACTTGGGCAGAACTGAGGTCTTTGCCAAAGGGTTTTTCGATCACTAACCGGTGTTTAATTGGGTCTTTCAGCATTCCCGCCGCGCCGAGGTTTTTAAGACCGGGGGGAAAGAAATTAGGAGAAACCGCTAGATAAAAGACTCGATTGCCGCGGGTTCCCCGGATTCCGTCTAATTCTTCCAGAAAGACTTTCATTTTGGCGTAACTTTCTGGATCGTCCATGTTGCCGGGGAAATAGTACAACCCTTGGGCGAAGTCTTGCCAATATTCCTCACTGCCAATCCCGTCGGAAAATTCTTCGATGCCTTGGCGCATCTGTTGGCGAAAATAATCATGACTCCACTCTCGGCGCGCTGTACCGACGATGGTTAATTCGGCCGGTAGTCGTCTTTCCCGTTTCAGTTGATAGAGAGCAGGAACCAGTTTTCTTTGGGTTAAGTCTCCCGATGCCCCAAAAATGACTAAGATTAGGGGTTCTGGGGTTCTTTCTTGTCGCAATCCCACTCGGAGAGGATTTTCGAGCAGCTTTACCATAGGATTTTGTCTAGCCGAGGTGCATTATTTTCCAGTCTAGCGAGAATACCCGACGGCATACCTAAAGTAAAAATTAATAACCACAATCAGTAATCAGTAATCAGTGACCAGTAATCAGTGATCAGTCATCGGTCATCAGTCATCAGTAATTGGATAATAAGTAGCTGGTTATAATTAAATTAAAAATGGAGTTTAGGTTCGATCCCCCCTGCCCCCCTTGATAAGCTATCCATTAGTCGGATCTTTCTTAACAAAAAGAGAAGAAACTTAAAAAAAGGGGAAACGATTGATAGGTATAGTTTTGAAAGAAGGAATTAAGGTGGAGGTAAGCAAAAAAATGGAGAAATGGGCAGCCCAAGAATT
>NZ_JADBTR010000051.1:0-37398 GCF_020246065.1 Microcystis sp. M144S2 | reverse complement strand
TTCTAGAGTTTGATAATCATTAAATTTATCCCCCCTGTCAAAAGCTTCTGTAGAATCGGAGAGAACTTCGATAATCAATTTAGGAAAACTTTTGTAGGTAGCAGTTTCTCTATCTCTGTCATCGCAGGTGACAAGAATATCAGGATAATAAAAGTGATTGCGTTTCTCTAATCTGACTTTCACATCGGCAAAATAAACCCGACAATTGGCACCCCGCAAATGATTACGAATAATTGTGTATATATTCCCCGAAACAATATTATGAGTATCCGTCGTCCCTGCCATGGCGTAAACTTGTCCATCGATATATTCATGTTTAATGGGACTGGTTTCTTCAAACTGAAGATATTCTTCTGGAGTGAGATTATTATAGTTAGATAAAGCAATCATCGTTTTTTCTGCTAGTTACAACTAATTAAGTACCTAAGCAAAATTAATTATACATCTAAGCCGTTAGCCTTTTCCGTAATCAGTAAGCAGTATTAAGTAACAGTACATTCCCTGATTACCGTTCACCTTTCACCGATAACCGAAAAGTCTCCTCTCTCCCAGTCTCAACTAGGAAATTAACTTTGCAGGACTAGATACCTGTTGAAATAGTGTCTAGGAGAACCAGCAAAAAGAGCCTAGAATGGTTAATCTATATGCTATTACCCTTGTAACTCTCTATAACTACTGCTATGACAACCCTAATTGACTATTCAAATATTCAATCTTTACCCGAAGTTTGGTCAATAGTTGCCCAGCGTTTCCCCAATATTATCGCCCTGCACGATCCCCACAGTAAACCAGAAGTAATTATCACCTATCGGGAACTTTATCAACAAATTCAGCAATTTGCCGCCGCTTTACAAGCATTAGGAGTCACAGAAACCGAAAATGTCGCTTTATTTGCCGATAATAGTCCCCGGTGGTTTATTGCCGACCAAGGTTCCATGGCAGCTGGGGCCGCCAATGCGGTACGATCTGCTCAAGCAGATGCAGAGGAATTAGCCTATATTCTGGCCGATAGTGACAGTCAGACGCTGATTGTCGAAAATAACAAAACTTTAGGCAAATTGCTGGCGAAAATCCCTGAATTGCCCCTAAAATTAATCGTGCTGCTCACCGACGAAGACCCCGCTACTGGGGCGATTTCCGTGCAGACCTTAAATTTCAAGCAACTAATGGCGATCGGGGCTGAGAACACCCTTAAACCCATCACCAAGAGCGAAAATGATCTGGCTACCCTCATCTACACATCGGGAACGACGGGACAACCAAAAGGGGTGATGTTAAGTCATGGCAATCTGCTGCATCAGGTACGCAACTTAAATGCTATCTTTCAACCGGATCCAGGCGATCGAGTTTTAAGTATACTACCTTCATGGCATTCCTACGAGCGCAGTTGTGAGTATTTCAGTCTAGCTCAAGGTTGCACCCAGATTTATACCAGTATTCGCACTTTTAAGCAGGATTTAAAGCAATTTAGTCCGCAATTAATGGTGGGAGTTCCCCGTCTTTGGGAATCTCTTTACGAGGGTATCCAAAAGCAATTTAGCGAACAATCGGCCACAAAACAGAAATTAGTGCGATTTTTGCTAGAAAAGTCGGAAAATTACGTTATTGCTAAACGTATCGCTGATAATCTCAGTCTAGATCATCTTCACGCTTCCCCCGGAGAAAGACTAAAAGCAAGAATTCAATCCCTCTTACTCTATCCCCTCCATGCCATCGGTGACAAGCTAGTTTATGGCAAAATTCGCCAAGCAGTGGGAAATAAAGTTAAAATCTTGGTTAGTGGCGGTGGTTCCTTAGCCAGACATCTAGATACTTTCTATGAGATTGCGGGAATCCCGATTTTAGTTGGTTATGGACTGACAGAAACTTCTCCCGTCGCTACCGTCCGTCGTATCGATCATAACCTGCGCGGGTCTGCCGGTCGTCCCGTCTTTCAGACAGAAATCTGTATTGTCGATTTACACAGCAAAGAAGTCTTACCGACAGAAAAACACGGTTTAGTCTTGATTCGCGGTCCGCAGGTGATGCAGGGGTACTATAAAAAACCCGAAGCAACCGAAAAAGCGATTTCTCCCGATGGTTGGTTTGATAGCGGTGATATTGGTTGGTTAACCGCTGCCGGGGATTTAGTCTTAACCGGACGGGCCAAAGATACAATTGTTTTGAGCAATGGTGAAAATATCGAACCGCAACCGATTGAAGATGCTTGTTTACGCAGTCCCTTTATCTCCCAAATCATGCTAGTGGGACAGGATCAAAAAGCTTTGGGGGCTTTGATTGTGCCTAATCTTGATATACTGGCCAATTGGGCCCAAGAACAGAAACTATCCTTAAATTTACCCGATGCTCACAGCGATCGCTCAACGATTCTTTCTAGCGATCTCTACAGCAAAAAAGTCTTAGCTCTCTACCAACAAGAATTAAAGCGCGAGGTGAGAAATCGGCCCGGTTATCGTACCGATGACCAGATTAAAACCTTTGAGTTAATTTTAGAGCCTTTTTCCCTAGAAAACGGCATGATGACCCAAACTTTAAAGATTAAACGACCGGTAGTAACGCAACGCTATCGCGATATGATTAACGAGATGTTTGCCAAGTAAATATTTCTGGCAAATATTCCCTAAACCCTTGACAAAAAAACCTTTTTAGGATAAGCAAATCATGGATGACGCACAAACCAGTTTATTACTGAAGCGCCCGGTGACAATTAAAGTCATCGTGACCCCCCGCTGGAAAGAAGAAGCACAACAGCAATTACAAGCACAAATGGTGCAAATTGACGCACAAATTCAACAATTAGAAAGCCAAGGACAAAGAGCGATCGCCGAAATTCAGCGTCAGAGTCTGATCCCCTTACCCCCCGCGGCTGCCCAACAGATTGACAATATTCAAATCCAAGTCAATCAACAGAAAAGTGAGTTTCTCGAACAAAAAAACCAGTATCTGCAACAACTGCAACAGGTACAACTCTTGGAACTCAATCAAGAAGTCGCCCAAGCACAACTAGAAAGCTTTTTCCGCGTCGAAAAAGGCGATAACTTAGTAGCCAAAATGAATGTGGAACTCGTCCTTAGAGATGGCATAGTTGAGGAAATTCGCGGCGAAATTTAAAGCTAGGATGAGCAGTTACGGGTCATTGTCAACTTAACGGTTAAAATCGGCAATAGCAAGGGTTTTTCTCCCTTGCTCACCCGAAAAACCGCCCTAGCTCACATCACCCCTGACAGGACTTGATCAGACCTTAAAAATATATTAAGATTCTTTATCGATCGCCGGGACAGACTCGCCTATATTGTTGTATAACTTCATCTCTCCATCGACTCACCCTTAATTAGATCCTATAAATATAGAATCTCTATGCTTTCTTTCTTACCCACTATTCTTTTAGCTCAGTCCGCCTCGGTTCTGCCCCAGATAGAGAGGAAATTAGTCACCCAATATCAGCAAGTGCGTCAGTTGCCCGGTCAATTGAATGACGTTCTAGTTTTTAATAGCAATAGTCCCGAAATCGTAGAAAAAGAGGGAATTCTCCTCTCCACTTTCCCCGGCAAAGGAAAACGTTTTCCCGTCGCCCATCTCAATCATCCCCTACAAGGACGTTTTGATGTTTTCACCCACCACATCGCCCGTCAAACCGATCCCGATCGCGACTTACACCAGGGCCTGATCGTTACTAATCCCACCTCCAGAAACCTCGTTATCCGCATCCTGCAAGGAGTCAGTTACGTTACCTCCGCTGATGCCCCTTTTGTCGATTTACCCTCTCTGGTGGAAGATCCCAACGGCCGGGTTTTTTCTGGTCCTGGTTCCCGTTTAGCCAGCGATATCATGCGTCGTCGCCATGATACCCAATTTCCCACCCAGATCGTCATTCCCCCCGGCCAAAGTCGGATGATCTTCGATCTGATTATCCCCAGAAGTAGCGCCCGCTCGACCCTCCTCCGTCTCTACAGCGATGGTCCTGTCTATATGGCCAATTTAGCCCTCTACGAAGTTCCCCAAAAAGTCAAAATTGAAGATCGGGAAATAGAAACCTTTCGTCCCCCTACCCTAGAGGAATGGCGTACCCTATTAGTTAGAGGTGATTTAGCCGCTCCTCGCGATTTTCCCCCCACTCCCCCCGATCAATGGTCCCCCGGAAGAAGAAATTTTTATGGTCGCGTCGCCGGAATTTCTGTCGGTTCGGAATGGGCAACCCGCATTGTCGATCCCAAAGGGGGAATTAATCTCACCATTCCTCAACCCGGTCAAGCTTTTGCCTATCCTTTAAGTACGGTGACAGCAGCTACTTTCGGAACCAGACAAATTCAAAGCGCCCCCATGTTAGTGCGTTATCCCGATACGGCTTTCAAAGCTCACGGTAACTACGGTGTTCACTACTATCTGACTTTACCTCTATATAACAACACTAGCAAAACCCAGGTGGTGGCTTTGAGTATTCAAACCCCAATTAAAGAAGACAATTATCTCGATCGCTTGTTATTTGTTGAACCCGTCCAGGGACCGGTATTTTTCCGGGGTGCAGTGCGCGTTACCTATCGTAACGAACTGGGACGCACCGAGGAACGTTTTTTCCATCTCGTTCAACGGGAAGGACAACAGGGAGAAGCTTTAGTACAGGTGGAACTTCCCCCTGGAGCCAGACGCGACATTAATCTCGATTTTCTCTATCCCCCCGATGCCACCCCCCCCCAAGTTTTGAGCGTTAAAACTTTGCAATAGATAGTTTTTCTCGAAAAGTTAACGGCTGATTGTCGGTAAAAATAAGTAAGATAAGTAGGTGGGTATTAAAAACTTTCAGATTCCCCCCTTAATAAGGGGGATCCCCCCGCCTTCGGCTTCCCCCCTTATCAAGGGGGGCTAGGGGGGATCGAACCTAAAATCCATTTTAAATTTAATTATAACCAGCTACTTACACTGATATTAATCTCTCTCTGGGAATTAGCCGATGGATATTAGCAAAACTTGCTTTATTTGCTGCTTATTATCTCAATTTTTGGGCAATGCAGCCGCGAGTTTAGCCGTGACTAAACTGGATTTTGATACCGGTCAACCCCTAAGAAATCAAGTGATTAAATCGGGGAAAATTAAGGTGCAAGTTAGCTATCACCCCATCGACCTAAATGAGAGAGTTGATGACAATTCTGATGTTAATAATGTTTCTTATAAAATCTTTTATAATGAGCAACTTTATCAGGAAAATAGCGAGTATAGTGCCTTTGGTTCTGGCTATGTCGAATTGAGAGATTTAGATAATAATGGCATCGATGAGATTATTGTCTCCACCTATAGCGGCGGCGCTCACTGCTGCACATCTTTGGTAATTTATACTTGGCAAAAAGATAAATTTATTAGAGAAGAAACGGGGTTTTTAGATGGTAGTGGTGGTTCCTTTGAAGATTTAGATGGAGATAATAATTATGAATTTGTCACCGTTGATAATGCTTTTTTATATGCTTTTAGTTCCTACGCCGCCTCTTTTCCTCCCTCGAGAATTTATAGTTTTCAACAGGGTAAATTAGCAGATGTCACTAGAAAATATCCTCAAGAATTAAGAAAAACTTTAGCAGCAATGCTGAAAGCCTTTCAGTTAGCTAAAAAAGAAAAAGCTGAAGTTAATGGCATTTTGGCTGGTTATGTGGCTCAAAAAATTCTCCTAGGAGAATGCGAAGAAGTTTGGCAATTTCTTCTCACTAATTACGATAAAAACTCCGATTGGGGACTAGATATCTATGGCGAAAGTACAGTGATCGGCAAATATCCAGACTTTCCCACTGCTCTGAGCGCTTTTCTCCTGAAAAATGGCTATTTATCTGAAAATAAAAACAATAAAAAATAGCAAACGCTGTGAACAACTATGTTAAAGAAAGTTAATTATCTGCGATCGCTATCTTGTTTCCTTGCTACAATTCTCTGGATTAGTCCTCTAGGGATTAACTCTAGTCTCGCTGTCAATGATAATTGTCAACTGTCCGAATCAGAAATCCAACAACAAGAAAATCTGCGTCAAACTTCCCCCCAAGAATATAACATTTTAGTACAGAAATATGCTGAACAATTGCGCTTTTGTCGTTCCCGACATTGGTTACAGGAACAGGCGATCTGGTTACGTCTCTACTCCTGTGATACCCGTCCAGGATCGATAGAAAGTATCCTCGATCGCATCGTGGCCAAAGGTTATAATACAGTTTATCTGGAAGTTTTTGCCGATGGTCAAGTCCTATTACCTCCTAACAATAATCCCACCGTTTGGGATAGCGTCATTAAAAATTCCAGTGCCGGAAATGTGGATTTATTAGCACAGGCGATCGAACAGGGACATAAACGCGGTTTAAAGGTTTATGCTTGGTTATTTAGCCTCAATTTTGGCTATGCTTATAGCTTGAAACCCGATCGACAGGAGGTGTTGGCACGCAATGGTAAAGGACAGGATAGCACCTCTTTTGTCGATGATCGATCCCAAACTTTTGTCGATCCCTACAGTAATCAAGCGCGACAGGATTATTTAATTCTCCTAGAAGCCATTTTACAACGTCGTCCCGATGGAGTTTTATTTGATTATATTCGCTATCCCAGAGGAACGGGAGTCGATTCCGTTGCTGATGATGTCAAAGATTTATGGATTTTTAGTCCGGCATCCCGACAAGCTTTAATTAATCGAGGATTGAATAATAAGGGCAAATTTTTAATCGATCGCTATCTGACTCGCGGGAAAATTTCCCCCGATGATATCGTCGAAGCCGATCGCCTTTATCCCCAAGAAACTGCCCCTCTTTGGCAAGGAAGAATCCCTTTAGAAGAGGAGATGAAACAATCAGTTAAAAGCCGTTTTGATCGTCTCAAATTAGAACTTTGGTTCCTAGCGGTTGCCCATGCTGCCCAAGGTGTCATTGATTATATTAGTTATTTTTCTGCCCTAGTGGAACGTCAGGGAATTCCCGCCGGGGCAGTGTTTTTTCCCGATGGTAATCGTCTGGTGGGTAATCAAGGTTTTGATTCCCGTTTACAAGCTTGGGATAGTTTTCCCGCTTCCCTAGAATGGCATCCCATGTCCTACGCTAATTGTAACGATACTACCTGTATAGTTAATCAGATCAAAAGAGTAGTGGCAAGCAAGGGAAATCAAACTCCTGTTATCCCAGCTTTAGCGGGTTTATGGGGACAACCCTATAACAATCGTCCCTCCTTAGAAGTGCAAATGGAAGCGATTCGGATAGCTTTTCCCACCATAGATGGGATCAGTCATTTTGCTTTTTCTTGGCAAGAACCACAATTCGATCGAGCCAGAAGATTTTGTCAAATGTAACCGCGTTTACACCTCCACTTTCACTTCCTCCACCTCTGTTTGTCCCTGTGTTGAGGGAACTATCAAAGCTGGCAGTTCTGGTTCGGCGGTTTTGAGAGTCATTGTTATATCGACGTAGTTAATCACCGCCCCTAAAATTTTCACTTCCGCTTCTATTAACTGGTCAGTTGCTTCACTCAAGAGACTAGAACGAGTTATGGCCGGGCGCGTTACCAGAATAATTCCGTCCGCTAGTTCTTCTAAGAGCAGCGCATCATTACAGCTAGACAGGGAAGGAGTATCGACAATCACCAGATCGAAACGGCCGCGAGAATCTTTGAGAATTAATTGTAATTCGCTCGATTCAATGATAGCTGCCGCTTGTTTTTGCGGACCGGGACTAGGCAAAATGGAAAGGTTTTCAATATTTGGGGCCAGACGGATCGATTTACTTTTTGCCCCGTAGTACAGTAGGGGTTCTGAGAAAGAATTAGGATCGGGAATGACTCCGATTTTTTCGGCTTTGGAAAGACTTCTCAGATCTCCTTCTACTAACAGAGTCCGTCGCCCCGCTAAAGCTGCAGCGATCGCCAGATTGTAGGCAGTGGCGGTTTTACCTTCTTCACCAGTAATACTGGTGATAACAACCACTTTCACCGTTTCGCTGCTGCCAATGCGTCGCAGGGTACTGCGTAAACGTTCGTAGTAGGGGAGATAATTGGCATCAGCATCGACGAGAATCGGCTCGATTTCCTCACCCTCTAAATTCCGGACAATCGGCAATTGTCCCAAGAGGAGTATATCCCGACTAATCAAAGCCTCCCGCAATTCTTGCGGACTGTGCAGGCGATCATCGATTACTGCTAACAGCAGGATCGTACCCAATCCAGCTAAAGTTCCCAAACCAGCACCCGCCAAGAGAATCAAGGTACGATTCTTGCGGTTAAACACCTGTTCGATCGGTTCAGCAACTGGCGGTTGGGCGACGGTGAGACTACCCACGGTTTCCGCTTCTGCGGCCTGAGCATCCACCAGAGAATTGAGAATATTCTCGTAGATACCCCGTTGAAAGGCGACGGCTTGGGTTAAACGAGCTTGCTGTAGCTGTTTATCGGGGAATCTCTCGTATTGGGAGCGCAATTGCTGTTCCTGAGTCACTAAGGATTCTAATTGTTTCAGTAAACCCTCGCGCTGAGTTTGCAGGGTGACTAATTGACCCGCTAGTTGTTGACGGGCCGTATCGAGATTACTTTGCTGACGGATGCGATTGCTGGGAATAGCGGTCAGGACACCATCTTTTCCGATCACCTCGGCGGCCCTTTTTTGTAAGAGAGACTCGTTAACTTCCTGTTGTTTACGTAATTTAACTACGGTGGGATGTTCAGGACGTAAATCCTTCTCTAGTCGCTCCAATTGGGCTTCTGTGTCCAAGATCTGCGCTCGGATACTGGCAATAATCGGGTCGGCACTAAGGGCCGAGGATGTGTAAGCCTGATCGGGGGTTAAATCGAGTTGTTTACTCAGACTATCAATTTGTCCTTGAATACCTTGCAGTGCTAGGCGAATTTCTCGCTGTTGCTGTTGACTACTGGTGATAGCGGTGAATAAACTCCCATCTTGAATCGCCAATAAATCTGAACCCTGGGTACTAATGTAGCGATAAAACTTTTCTTCGGCTCTGGTTAAATCTTTTTGGACTTCGTTAAGCCGAACACTGAGAGCTTCTATGCGGGCGCGTAACTGGGAAGTATTAATCCAGCGACTGTATTCCACCATTTCCTTCATCAAGGTTTCGAGAATTAACTCCGCCTTGGTCTGGGAATCGGCTGTTAACTCTAAAAGCACCTCTTGGGGTTGGTCGGTTGTTGTAGGCCGATTGGCATTATTGTTTTGTCCCTCCGCTTCACCCGGGAAGGTAATTTTTAAATCTTGATCGCGAATTTTAACGATCTGTTCTTGATTAAATTGCAATTTTTGGGCTGTATTGATCAATACCCGGGGAGATAGCAGTAAATCGCGATCGATAGCCCGCCCTTGTTCTTGCAGTTGGGTTCCCGTACTGGTAAAAGCGGGCGGCGGCACCCGATAGGCTAGTTGTCCTACCGCCCGATAAAAGGTAGGGGGTTTCTCCGGATCGGGGAGAAGAGCAAAGATCGCAGAACCGCCTAAACAGACGAGGAAGACGAATATTCCGACAAATTTGTTCTGATCTAGCGAGATGAGAAATCGTTTAACAATTGGTGCAGCCATAGCTTTTTAATATATTCCCAGATTTTTTACATTCTAGCGGTCAAGAGTTATTCTCGGCCTTGAAATCCTAGCTTATGAAGTTGTGTTAAGGAGTGAGACGAGCGAGTTGCCCGTCAATTATCGGAAGTTATCGAATTGATTGCTAATGTCGAGAATTGTATTGGTAAAACTGGAAATATCCCGGATGGGTTGGGTAATAATATTAAAAGCGGCGAAAATCTCCCCTAACAGGGTGCGGGTGACGATAATTACGTCCTGATCTTCTAAGGGGACATTTTGGGAGATGTCTCCCCTAACTGCCGCTATCGGACTCAAAGTTTGACTAACAATTCCCCCTTTGACACTGTCAAAACGTAGCAGGGACACTTCATTGACATTAATCCGCAGACGATCAGAAACCGGTAAACTAGCCACCACATCGAGGAAGGTACTGCCATTAGGAATCGAAACATTTCTCAGGGAAATTCCCGAAGGAATTGAGGGAGCTAAAACCCTGATGGTGATATTCTGCTGGGCGAGGGTGGTTTTAGCCACTAGGGTGCGATTATATCCCGTCTCTTGGCCGACTTCTAACTTGGAAACAATCACGGCATCACCTCCTTGCAGACGCAGATCTGGCAAGGGTTCCCCTTTAACTAAGGGAGTATAAAGGTCAAGTTTCTCCTCTAACACTGTACCATCGACTAAAACCCGACGGACAAGGATCGAACGCAGATCTGATCTAGGAGTGCCACCACCCGCCGCCAAAATTACCTGTGCTAGGGAAGTATTAGGAGCAATACTATAAAACCCCGGTCGCTGTACCTCTCCCAGAATGGTCAACTGGACGGGACGGGCAGTGGTTAAAACAGCAATGACTTCTGGTTCCTCCCGCAAGTATTTTCGCCCCAATTCGAGGCGGATTTTAGTTTGCACTTCGTCTAAAGTCAAGCCAAGTACCGGAATACGCCCTAAAATCGGCACCAGAAAATTCCCATCAGGATCCACTGGCCCCGTGGAATTAAATTCGGGAAAATCGGGAACCGAGACAGTAATTTGATCGCCGATATCGAGTCGATAGGCCTGAATTTGTCGGGATTGGGGATTATTGGGAGAGTAAACCGGAGGACTGTAGCCAGCGGGGGGAATCGTGTTTTCAGGAAAGGTGGGATTAGGCGGTTCGGGGGGTAAAAATTCCAACCCAGTTCCGGGTTGAGTCTGGGGTATGGACAAAGGACCCTGGGCCTTGAGGCTCTCGGAGTGAATTACCCATAAGAACCCTGTCAGGCTCAACCCTGATAAGGCTATAACCCCAGTTCTGAAGAAACTAACTGGCAAAAACTTGTTGAGCATTGGTGGAATCATACAGTTCTATCAATTTTTGGGTTCTAACGATGATAATTTATTTTCTGGGAGTTATCTAGTGGGAGAGGAACAAAGCAGCTATTAAGGGCTAGAAAAGTTCCTTGAGCTAGTTTGTTCAAAGAGATGGTTAGCAGCAGAAAAATTACTTTTCTTTTTTGCTCTGAGGCACGGAAGTTAATTGACTTAAGACATTTTGTTCTAAGTAACTCTGCACTTGCGTGGCGAGATTGAGAGCAAAGGGGGTGAGAGTTTGCAGTTCTTTTGTCGGGTCTAAGGGAATCATCAAGGAAACGGCTATCCAAGGTACTCTCTGTCTTTTTAATTGCGCCCATTGGTCAAGCCAATACCACACTGAGGGGTCGTAATGACCACCACCTAGCCAAGCATACCACTGCACCACGGCAAAGGTGTTTTGTGTCCAAGCCCGATAGAATCGCGCAGTGGCCTTTCCTCCTGACTGGGTGGGAATTGATAGCTCGGTTGTTTCCCCCTGATTCCAACGACTAATAGAACCAATATCCGACCATTCTAACCCCGGTTGATTTTTATAGTAAATCTGTGGCTTCAAAAGCACGGTTATCCTCTTGCCATCAGGACTTTCCACCACTTGTATCGACCATTTTCCCTCACCGATTTCACCTTGGATCCGGTCGGTGGTTTTCAGGTCAGAGAACTTGATTCCCGATTCTTGTAGGGCCAGCATTTTCTGAATATTACCGATTCTCGGTTGCTCCAGCCAAGACCACTGGCCAGAAATTAAATTGGGTAAGATACCCCCTAAAATCAAAATCAGCAGCAAGCACAACAGCAGTAAATAATTACCCGGTAGCTTTTTTTTGATTTTATCTAACACTAAACTTACCTCGGCCGGAATTTTTTGACTAATCACCCTTGTTACCTTCCTCTTGAGCTAGGGACTGTTTCCTGACTACCTCGCGATACTGCATGATTTGGAAGACCAAAAGGATGAGTAATAACATAAAGACGGAGTATAAATCGCCCCCCCAGCCATCGTGGAGTAATTTAAAGTTTTCGTCCTGTCCTGTGCCGTGAAACCAAGCTAAAAGCGCGTTACGAACGATGTTAGCTCCGACACTAATTCCAAAGGCACTGAGGAGCATAAAGCGGGTTTTACGACCGTTTTCGATGGTATCAGTCCAATGGAGCAGCAGCAGCGTGACGTAGAGACTGGTGAATAACATTTTCAGCCCGGCACAGTAGGGAGCGACTTCCACCATCCGACCTTCTACCGCTACATAAACGCCGTCAACGGAGACATCTAGGCCTGCTTGCTGGAGAATAAAACCAGCGCAAGCGGCAATAAAAACCTGTAGGGGTAAGGTATAGGGAGTAATCAGGTAGGGGATAGGATTAGGAGTCGCTAAAGCCGTTAAAAGTAGGGGAAATCCCTGTAATTTAAAACCTTCCTTTCCTTTTAACCAGAGACAGATTCCCGCTAACATAATCGGGAAAGACATACTAACCCAAAGGGAGGAGCCGAGGAGATAAAAAATTGCTCCTAGGGTTAACAAAAACGCTCCGAGGGGGTGGGAGCGATCTTCGAGGCGTTGCCATTTTTTGCGATTCTGCCAGACAATATAGGCGGCGTAGGGAAGGCCGATCAAGCCGTGGCTAAAGTATTCGTGTTCGGTGCTGATCGATTTATTCAGCCAACCATCGTACCAGTGAAAGATCACCGGACCATAGATAACCGCCAAGAAACCGATCATCAGCCAAGATTGCCGATTTTTGTGGGAGACGGGCGATAGGGAAGGACTAATACCCATAGGACAGAGCGATTTAGTGACAAATTCTGAATTTATGTTACCCGATGATCGCAGTAATCTGTTCAACTACGATTGCAATTTGCTCCTCGCTGATACCAGGGTACATGGGGAGAGAGACAATTTCTTCACAGAGAATCTCTGCATTAGGAAAGTCTCCCTGTTGATAACCCAGGTAGCGATAGGCCGGTTGCAGATGACAGGGAATCGGATAATGAATGCCAGTTTGAATACCGACGGCAGTTAATTTTTCTTGCAGTTGTTGGCGATCAACGGGACAATGGGGGAGAATGCGAATAACGTAGAGATGATAGACATGGCCGGTCTCGGTTTCGTCTCGTACGGGTAAAATGCCCTTATCGGCTAAAGGAGCCAAAAGCCTGTCGTATTGTCTTGCCGCTTGATGACGGGAGCGATTCCAGCCTTCCAGATGGGGTAATTTAACGTTTAAAATGGCGGCTTGTATGCTGTCTAAACGGCTGTTAGTGCCGATATCAGTGTGAAAATACTTGCTCGGTGCGCCATAATTTCTTAAACTGCGGGCTTTTTGGCTAATTTCAGGATCATTGCTCACTAACATCCCGCCATTGCCAAAAGCGCCTAAATTTTTACTGGGATAAAAACTAAACCCCGCCGCCACACCGATGCTGCCGGCGCGATAACCTTCTCTACTGGCTAAATGGGCCTGGGCCGCATCTTCAAAGATAGTCAGATTATAGCTGCGGGCAAAATCCTGTAATTGTTGGGGTGATACCATCTGTCCGTACAGGTGTACTGGGAGAATGGCGCGGGTGTTGGGGGTAATTTTTTGGGCGGCCGCCGCGAGGTCAATTAAGGCCGTATCGAGGTGACAATCAACTAAAATCGGTTTGGCCCCCGCTTGAATAACACCCATGAGGGTGGCGACAAAAGTATTAGCGGGGACTAGCACTTCATCCCCAGCACCGATGCCGTAAGCTTGTAAAGCCAGGGCAAGAGCAGCAGTGCCAGAAGCTACTCCCACAGCATACTCGACTCCGCAAGCTTGGGCGAAGGCGGTTTCAAATTCGGCTAAAGCTTGGCCTAAAACAAAATCTCCCCGGTCGATAACTGTTTGGATTGCCTCGGCAATTTTTGCTTGTAGGGGCTGATTTTGCCAAGTCAAATCGACAAAGGGAACTTTGATTAAATGGGAATTCATCTATTGCTTATTTAGGGAGACATTATTAATTGTCAAGAGACTAGCATAGGTTTGAGCAAGTTGCCTAGATTTGTAGGCTCTCTTGTTCTTTCTGTCTTTTTCTTTGTGTTTTTTGTGCCTCTGTGGTTTATCCTTAATCCTGCAATTGGGTTTTTAAAGTTAGATTGGGAGTTAATCCTACTATTAAAAACGGATTTGGTCTAATCTGCGATCGCCGAAAAGATCGTGATTAATCATCGTCTTTTTCCGATATAATTGGTGATTATGAGTGATTTTCCCGCTTTAACGGCGTTAATTCTGGCTGGTGGGCAAAGTTCCCGCATGGGACGAGATAAAGCTTTGTTATCTTTTCAGGGTGTCTCTTTTCTAGAGAATACTTGTTTAATTGCCCAAGATTGTGCAGTACAAGTGTCTGTGATCACGCCTTGGCCAGAACGTTATGAACTTATCATTCCCCAATACTGCCGGATAATCAAGGAACCTCTCCCCACTAGGGGGCCTTTATTAGCCTTTGCCTTGGCATTAACTTTTGTATCAACCGATTGGGTTTTATTGCTCCCTTGCGATTTACCTTTATTAACCTCCTCAATTATGCAAGAATGGTCAAGATTATTAGCCACTGTACCAGAAAACGCCATCGCTTTGGTTCCTCGGTGCGGCAATCGTTGGGAACCTCTCTGTGCTTTCTATCATCGTCGTTGTTTAGCATCTTTGCAGACTTATATTAAGCAGGGGGGAACTTCTTTTCAAAAATGGTTAAATGTCTCCGTGGTGGAGGAATTAATCATCGATAATTCCGAGATTTTATTTAACTGTAATACCCCAGAAGATTTAGAGATAATAATAAACTCCCCAGATATTAACCGTGAGGAAACCTAGCACAAAAGGGATTAAAAGTAAAGAGATCGGCGAAGAAATATTGGATAAATGGCGATAACCATAGTAGAGTATTCCGGTTAGATAACCGCCAGTTACACCGATAATTGCGCCGATAATATCGCCATTTATGGATAAATAGGAAGTGAGCCAAATGACGAGGGAAAAGGGCAAAATTATCAGGCCAGCTAAAAATATATCGCCGGTGAGACTACCATATTTATTACTTAATTTTCTGCCTAACCAACTAGATAAAGTCAGAATAATAAAAGGAAATACTGCCCAGCCTAATAACAGTAAAAACTCAGATTTAACTGTCCAGTTTTGCCAAGTCAAAGTGATAAAAACACTGCTGATGATTGCCGCCAATACCCCCGTAGCTAAAGCCTGATTACGGTTGGACTTTAAAAAAGCCTCTGCCAGACCGGTCTTGGGTTTGAGCAAAGATAAAAAAGATATTTTCAGCAAATTAAAAACAATAAAAATAGTTTTTGACCACTTGATTGATTGCCGTTGTCGATAACTTTTCTGAGAGTCTCTTAACTTATTTTCAATGGCATGATAGCGGCGAAAATTTCCCTGTTGCTTGAATTTCTTGGCCGCTATTTGGAAATCTTTTCGTGCTGCCGGCAGTTCCGAGAGTTCCTCTAGAGCCAATCCTCTTTGATAATAGAATTGGGGGTTATCTGGGTCAATGGCGATTGCTTTGCCATAAGCTTCTAGGGAGGATTGGGTGTAACCGAGTCGTTGACGGGATAAACCGAGGTAATAGTAAGCTTGGGAACAATCGGGTTTTAACTGCAAAACTTGCCGACAATCGCTTAAAACTTGCCTATCCTGCTGATTATGGTAGTAAACTTCCGCCCGTTGCAGATAGGCCTGCCAAAATTGCGGATTAATTGCGATCGCTTGCTGGTAAAATGCGATCGCTAGTTGATAATTTTTCTCTTGAGCGTAGTGCCATCCCTGTTGATAAAAATCCTCGGCACTACGGTTAAAAGTGGGTATTTCTGGGGATAAACTGCGATCATACTCTTTTCTTTTGTCTTTATCGCTCAAAACCCGATAAGCTTGTTCAGTTTCGCGAAATTTTGCCCCTGCCTCTGGATCATTGGGATTATAATCGGGGTGATATTGCCGGGCCAGACGACGAAAAGCGGCTTTTATCTGATTATTACTGGCATTACGGGGAATTTGCAGGATTTCATAGTAATTTTTCATACTTGAATGGGGGGAGAATTTTCAACTACTGAAAATTGTTGCCAATGGCTCGCCGAAACGACTATCATTGTCAATTAAATAGCTTTTATTGAGAGTCGATCGCTTATGTCTGCCTACACTGCTTCCTCCCTGAAAGCGGAACTCAACGCGCGGGGGTGGCGCTTAACTCCCCAGCGAGAGAAAATTCTGCACGTTTTCCAGAATTTACCGAAAGGCAATCATCTCAGTGCTGAGGAATTGCAGGAATTACTGGACAAACGGGGGGAAGGAATTAGTTTATCGACGATTTACCGCAGTGTTAAACTAATGTCGCGGATGGGAATTTTGCGGGAGTTAGAATTGGCCGAGGGTCATAAACACTACGAACTCAATCAACCCTATCCGCACCACCATCATCATTTGGTCTGTATTCAGTGTAATAAAACCATCGAATTTAACAATGATTCTATTCTCAAACACAGTCTCAAACAGTGTGAGAAAGAGGGTTTTCAATTAATTGACTGTCAGTTAACGGTGATGGCCATCTGTCCGGAAGCTTTGCGGATGGGTTGGCCGTCGGGAATACCGAGTAATTGGGGTTGTACCCGTTCGCTGGTGGATACTCGTTTCCAAAACTGCGAGATTCCCGAATCAAAGGAACCGGAACCAGAAAACTAGACATCTAAGCGGACATTCCCAACTGAAAACCGAGAGCTTTTTTCTGCATTAATTGGAAAATATTATAAAAGCCGTTGGCGCGGGAAGGAGTAAGGCTGACTTTTAAGCCGGTTTCTTCGATAAAATCCGGGGTGACTTGCAGGATTTCTGTGGGAGTCAGTCCATTTAAACCCTCGATTAACAAAGCAACTAAACCCTTGACTAATTGCGCGTCGGAATCGCCTTTGTACCAAACCTGGCCATTTTCGAGGTCGGCAGTGATATAAACTTGGGATACACAGCCATGAACTTTATTAGCGGGTATTTTGGCAGATTCTGGTATTGGTTCTAGTTTTTTAGCAAAAGCTAGTAATTGTTCGTATTTTTGCTTAGGATCGGTACGACGTTTGAGGCGTTCGACGATGCGATCGAGATTAGACGGGAGCATATTGCGAGTTAAAATAAGAAAAAATTAGCCAATAGCTTTTTTATATTAGCATTCTCGCGGAAGTTGAGTGCTGTGGTTATCGCGGCTAGGACTGCCTTGGTCAGAGGGTCTGGAGGCTATCTGCTAGAATTGGCATCAATCAAACACCACGCTTGCAGGGGCATTCATCCGATATTTTAGGTAAATTCCAGAAAAAAACCACCCTAAACCCCGCATTTGTCAAGTATTTTAAATAATTCTTAATATTTCTTTCCGTTTTGCTCTCTGGCTCTCGTCCGGCTTCTCGACGGAATCGCTAAAATGATCAGGGGTGTTTTAGAGGCACGTCTATGAATGAACCGGTAACTCTTGAGGATATTTACCAGCTATTCCGCGCTTCCGCCGAGGAATATGATCGCCGGGCTGAGGAATATGATCGCCGGGCTGCCCAATCCAAGGCGGAATATGATCGCCTGGTTGCCGAATCCAAGGCGGAATATGATCGCCATAGAGTCGAAATAGAGAACCTCCTGGCCGAATCTAAACTAGAAAGCGATCGCTCGATGGCAGAACTGAAACGCACCGTAGAACGAACCAGCAAAGCGGTAGATAGTCTCACCACTCGCTGGGGTCGATTTGTGGAAGAATTGGTAGAACCGGCGGTTTTACGGCTTTTTCAGGAAAAAGGTATCGATATTAAAGAAGTTTATCCCCGCGCTAGAGTCAAGCGTCAGGGCATCGCCATGGAAATTGATATTCTAGCGGTAGATGATACCGATCTCGTGGTGGTGGAATGTAAATCTAGATTATCTAAAGATGATGTGGATGAATTTATCGAAAAATTGACCCGCTTTAAAATCGCTTTTCCCCATTATCAAAACTATCAAGCTTACGGTGCGGTGGCGGGAATTGAAATCAACGAGGGGATCGATCGATACGCTTATAAAAAAGGTCTATTTGTGATTAAACCCTCCGGGGATACGGTGGCCATTATTAATGATGCCGACTTTCAACCGAATACTTGGTAATTTCCCTAGTCAGAACAATTGCTATGGTTAACCTTTCCTACAATAAAAATCGCCTTCTTCCCAGTGCCGAAGAATTACCCTGTTCTGACGAAACAGCCGTGGATAACCAGTTACAGAACGATATTCCCAATCTATTACTCAGTTTACTAGCATTTATTTGGGCGGAGCGGGATGATTGGTATTTTGGTGTCGATATGGGAGTTTATTACAATCCCGACGAACCGGCAATCATACCGGATGGATTTTTAGCCATTGGAGTCAAACACGATACCGGCGAAAGGGGAAGATTAAGCTATGTTCTCTGGGAAGAAGCTTATATTATGCCGATATTGGCCTTGGAAGTGATTTCTGAGAAATATAATGGGGAATATGAGGGAAAGTTAGCGGATTATCAAACCCTAGGGATTCTCTATTACGTCATTTATAATCCCTTAAGCGGTAGAAGGGGAAGGTTTAAAAATAGAGAGAGATTAGCGGTTTATAAGCTGATAGCGGGGAAATACGAGCTTTTAGAGCCTGAAAATAATCGGGTATGGTTGCCAGAAATCGGGTTAGCCTTGGGATATGAGCAGGGAGAACATATCGCTTGGGTGCGAGAATGGCTGTATTGGTACGATCGATCGGGAAATCGCTATTTAACCGCCGAGGAAAGGGCGAGGGCAGCAGCGGCAATCGCCGAGCAAGAACGTTTGAATGCCCAGCAAGAACGTTTAGCCAAAGAGGAAGCAGAAGCGATCGCCGAGCAAGAACGTTTAGCCAAAGAGGAAGCGGAACAAAAAGCCCAACGACTAGCGGAAAGACTAAGATCACTGGGTATCAACCCCGATGAAATGTAAGGGTGGGTTCCCTGGCAATTTTAGGGGATTAATCGCGTAATAATTCCGGTTCGGTTAATTCGTCGGTCATTTCCATCAGGGCCCGTTGGACGGGTTTAATCATCGGGTCATCGATATTTTCTACGGTATCGTAGCGGACGCGTTTGGCCCGTCTAGCGACTTGCACGACGATCGAGTAACGATTGCTGGCCGCATTCATCAGTTTATCGGTGAGATAAATCATCTCGGAGGAGTCGAATTTAAACCGTTTGGACATAGTTATATTTAGCCTTCTCTGGTGAATTTGGCACTTGTCACTGATTTTAGTGATAAGTTTTATTACTCAGTCCACCTTACCATATTTTGTCAACCTTAAGGATAGGGTTATCCTTGATCTCGATCGGATTTTGTCAACTACTTTTTACAAAACTTAAATCAATTTTATACAAGTTTAAAAATATACAAATAAAGAGATAATTTTTGAAATAAATAAACCCAAAAAAGGTATCTCAACCATGGCTTTTAACCTCAAGGGTTTCAACTTTAACCAGTCGATTATCGATTCCCAGGGACGTGCGGTCGCAACGCGCTCGCTACGCGAGACCGCAACTTAGGCGGATGTGATCAACTGCGCTAACATTGGTTTTGAAGTAATGCACGAACGCAACGCTCATAACTTCCCCCTCGATTTAGCTTCCGGTGATGCTATCCCCATGGCCTTGACGGCAGCGGCGATCAATGGTTAAAAATAAACAGATGCTGGATCCCCATCCAACATCCGCGTTCTAACTCTGCACACATTTTGCTAAGTCCTCATGATAAGTTAAAAAACGCTTCCTTTTTGGGGGCGTTTTTATTTATTCGATTGAAAAAACCGATGACAATCATTACTAAAGCTGATGAGAAAGTGGGAAGTGGGGTGTGGAGTGTAGGGTGTGGGCTTCGGCCGTGAGCTCAGCGTTCGACCGAGCTCACGCCGAGGTCCGAACGGGTGTAGGGTGTGGGGTGTAGGGTGTGGGGTGTGGGGAGAACAAATAAAAATAATCTCCTGACTCCCGACTCCCGACTCCCGACTCCTGACTCCTGACTTCTAACCCAATTTTGGACAAAGATAAGTAAAAATTATTTATTGACCGTAAAAACTTGAGAATATTTAAATTAACATTCCGCAATATTTATAAATCCTTAAGAATTAATTGAGAAAGATTATTATTTAACAACGATGTTGTGATGGTTACAGCGATTTGATAAAATTTCATAGTCGGCTGTTCTGTGCTTTTTTGGGCAGCAATGGTTAAAACCCTCGCCACACCTAGAAGGTGATCCTAATTAAAACGGGTAAATCAGTCAATTTCACCCACAACGATGATCTTTTTTTTATGTAGTTTTGTTGCAAAAAAAAAGTTTTTTTGACAAAAAGCACAAAGTATGATATGCAGCCAAGGTGTTTCTGGTTGGGAGTAATTATTGTAGAGGGGGGAGATGGGAGAATAAATAAAAACAATCTCCTGACGACCGACGACCGAATACTGATAACTGACTCCTGATAACTGATAACTGATGAAAAGATTAGCTTGGTTCGATCGCTTAGTGTTAGCGACTATTTTGGCCTTAATTGCCGCGATATCGTCGATTTTGATCCAGGGAAATCAAGTTCCTACGCGAGGGGAGAATTTTAGCTGGCAAGGGCGAAAAATCGGCGTTAGGGACAATTATTTTACTTTAAGTTTTAATCGACCGATTGACCGTTCGGACGTGGAAACCAGCTTGGTGATCAATCCTCCCTTACCGGGTAAAATTAGCTGGGCCGGAGATCGCTTGACCTATACTTTGACGGAATTGCCCATCTACGGCAAGAAATATCAAGTAAAGTTACCCATTGCCCAAGGTGAGGACTTTATCGGCGAATTTTACAGCCACGATCGAGCTTTTGCCTATATTGGAGTCAACCAAGAGGAAAGAGGCCGTTTAATCGTCTGTAATATCATTCAGGGGGCAAATAACGTCACAGAACTGAAAAAAACCATCCTTACCCCTGGGGATCTGGTGGTCACGGATTTTCAAATCTATCCGAGGGGGGATAGAATTTTATTCTCGGCCTTCGATCGCTCTGACTTAGGACGAGATACCCCAAAACAGCAACTTTACACAATTACTACGGGTTTAAATCATGCTGAAAATGGTCAAAATTTGCCCAGTGGTCGTATAGAAAGGTTTTTAGATGCGAAAACCTATCAAAATCTGCGCTTTGATCTCTCAGATAACGGCAAAACCCTAATCGTGCAGAGAATTAATCATGGGAATCCGGGGGATGCCAGTTTATGGGTAATCAGGGATGATGGACAATCGCGACCGTTAGGAATGCAAGGGGATAATTTTTTACTATCTCCCGACGGTAAAAAAGCGGTTGTCAGTCAAACGGGAGGGGTAGCGGTGATTCCTTTGGATGTCCAAGGGGGAAAACCGCAATTTTTGCCTACCTACGAGAAAATACTCGCTTTTTCCCGGGATGGTCGCCAAAAATTAATGGTGAAATCAGAACTGGATAATCAGCGATCGCTATTTTTGCTCAACGATCAGGGAGAGTCAAGACTACTATTAAGAACAGCTAATCCGATTATTAGCTGTGAATTTGAACCGCGACAGGAAAAAACCCTTTACTGTCTGAAAAGTGATCTGGTTATGGGCAGCGATGGCAAAGTGAAAGAAGAACCATTTTTAGGGATTATTGAGCTAAAAACGGGTAAAATGATGCCACTGCTGGCCTTACCTAATTATCGTGACGTGCAGATGAGTATGTCTCCTGATGGCGTGGCCTTATTATTTGATCAGTTAGCAACCATACCCTTTGGAGTCGGCAATGATTTAGTCACTGGGGAGGGGTCGAGCATTGCCGATGGTCGTCTCTGGTTATTACCACTCCCCGATCAATTCAGTCCCAATAGCACCCCGAAAATTTTACCTCAAGAACTCAACGCCGGTTTTAAACCCCGTTGGCTGCCCTAAAATTATTGATCGGTAGCTATGTTATCAGGTTCAAGAGTTAAGTTTTCAGTGAATTTATGCTACTTCAGCGATTTGCTTTTTTATTGCGTCCTAGTGGCGATATCGAGATCGAGCGGGGGATTCGGACTTTATTGGCGATCGCAGTACCGATTATTATCGGTGATATTTTAGATCAGTCAGAATTGGGGTTAATGGTCGGTTTAGCGGCTCAAATCTTGATTTTAGCCGATGTGGGGGGGCTTTACTGCCTGAGAGCGAAAACCCTAGTCGCTACGACTATCGGGATGGCTCTAGCTTTGATTATTGGCACATTAGCCAGTGCTTGGCTAGGATTGACCGTAGTGATAGTTTTTTTCGGGTTGTTTCTGGCGGGTTATTTGACAGTGTACGGGGAAAATGGGGCGTTAGCTGGGGTAGTAATTAGTTTATTGCTGCTTTTTGCTGTTTCTTTGCCATCGGGGGATATTGTCGTCGCTTTACAACGGGCCGGAATCGCTGTGTTGGGAGGGGGATGGACAATTTTTTTAGCCCTGTTTATCTGGCCTTTTCGCCCTAATCAGCCTTTACGTCAGGTAACAGCGGAAAATTTTCAGGGTATCGCCACCTATCTCCGCTCTTTGCCCTTAAACTCTCGTTCTAATGCTAATGAGGAGCCATCTTTTAACAAAATCCGCCAACTGTTGCTCCGTTCCAGGAAAACTGTCACCTTAACCCGTCGGGGACGTTGGGGAAAGAGTGAGCTGCGGGAATTGTTAATCGTCTTGATTGAAGATAGCGATCGCATTAATACCAGCTTAATTGCGCTGCGAGAATTGCTTCATCTTCATCCCTTGCCACAACTGACCACGGTGGGTATTTTATTAGAAGATATTCTCGTGCAAGTGGCGGAAATTAGCGAAGATATTGCCTGGTTAATTTTGGGTAGAAATAAACGACCGGATTGTGAGCGTTTGCAGCTATTACTCAAAGCGATCGAGCAACAAAAAAACCTGCAAGCTAAAGTTTTAGAAAACGCCCAAGATGATTATACCAGTTATGTGGCCATTTCGCAATTAAATAATCGTTTAAAAAAATTATCTAAACAGCTAAAAATAGCCAGTGAAACAGCGCAACATTTGCAACAAAGCGAAAACTTTTCCGATAAAAAAAATCCCTGGCAGCGGAACTTTGAAGGGATAGAAAAAGAGTACGGTCAAGAAAAAGCTTGGTGGGAACCCTTAAAGTCTAATTTTAATCTAGAATCGCCCCTATTTCGTCATGGTTTACGCTTGGGTTTGGGAAGTGCCGTAGGAGTGTTGATCTACAATAAGCTAGGAATTACCCATAGTTTTTGGATTGGTTTAACCTTAGTTATTGTCTTAAAACCAGATTTTAGCTTGACTTTTCAACGCTTTTTTAATCGGGTGTTTGGCACGATTTTAGGCTCGTTTTTTGTTTTGGCATTGTTGCCAATTATAGATAATTCGATCTGGTTAGAAATTATTGGGGTTATTTCTATAGCGATCGCTTTAGCTTTGGTGCGATTTCACTATAGTTTGGCCGTATTTTTTATCACAATTTTTGCTTTAATCATCAGTCGTCTGGATGCCAGCAATGACGGGATTAATTTAGAGTATATCAGAATAGTTTATACTTTAATTGGTAGTGCTTTAGCTTTTGTACTTTCCTTCGGTTTTTTACGGGTTAATGAAGATGAACGTTTTTCCCTCGCTGCCATTAAAGCATTAGAAGCTAATCAAATATATTTTCAGTCAGTTATGGCAGTTTATTTAGGAGAATCATCCTATCAAACTGCAATTTTATCTTCCCATCGCAATAAAGCTCGACGAGCAAATACAACTATGCAAACGGCCCTACAAAGATTAATTGATGATCCTAGCACACCCTTTCCACAAATGGAACCGGCAATCACTTTAAGTAATTATATTCCTCGTTTTGGTCGCGGGGTGACAGTTTTATTGACGGAATTGGAACAATATCGCGGTAGTCCTCCCCATCCTAATCTAAGTCTGTTCACGCAACAAATAACCCAAGCTTTGACGCAATTAACCCAAGCTTTGCAAACAAATAATCCTCCTCTTCCCTTACCTCCCCTCGAAGATACTTTAGAAAATATCCTCGATCATTTGCAAGAATTGCGAGAGGAAAGGTTAGTAGAAATTGGCAATCAACAAGAGGGAACTAATCTCCATAAATATTTAGGGGATTATAATATTGTCACCACGGAACTTGTGGAATTATCCAGTCGTGTGGGGGTAATGAACACAGCAATCGATCGTTTTATTAGAAGTTAAAATTTAGTTATAACAACAGAATTTAACAGTCAGGAGGAAAATCGATTAACTTCGATAATTTCCGTATATTCAAAATTATTAGGACTGCGTTTCACTAGAGAATAATCAACACCATAAAGATTAATTAAATCCTCTTGACAATCCGCTTTCGGAGAATTATAAACTAACACATATTCTTTACCAATATAGGGAGAAATCTCGGTTTCTACTTCTCCTCTCCATTGAGTTTTTGTCACTAAAACAATTAACTGATTGGCTAATTTAGGAATCGCGATCGCAACTTGCCGACGATAGATATGATCAAGACTACCAAAAGGAGAATCCATCACCAGAGGAAAAGTGCTGCTATCAATTCCCATCAAAGTATTTTTCTGACTCCATTCTCGCACTCGATCGATAATTCCCCCGATAAAAGATAAACTGAGAATCTGATTTTCTCCGGTGGAAGCTGCTACGGGAATGGCGAATCCTGTGGTATTTTCTAATAGTCTTACCTCGTAATCGGGACTAATACGGGGAATATAGGGAGTAAAAGAAATTGAGCTAAAGATTTCCTGTACCCGTTTTTCTAAGGACAAACGAAACTGATTTTCTAATCTCTGTCTTACCTCACTAATGCGATTAATTGCCTCTTGAGTCGCTAAAATACGTCGTTGTCCTAAATTAGATTTTTCCTCTTTTTGTTGCTGTTTCTGTACCTGTTTTTGCAGGGATTCTAACTCTTTTTCATAGATATCTAGTTGATTTTTATTGCTGCCCTGTTCCAAGCGTAAATCTTTTAGGGAATCCTCGATCGCATCTAAGCGAGATTGCAGATTTTTAATATCTTCATCGGGATAATGGCGAAATTTATCCCGCACTTCATCTAATTCTGATTCTACCAAAGATAATTCTAAGCGCCACTGGTGAATATTAGCTTGATAACTATCCACTTCTTGCCAAAAATCTAAGACCCGTTTATCCATTTCTTTGACTGTGGAAGATAAGCGAATGGCCGCTTCTTCTACATCGGCCATTCCTGCTTTATTCATCCAGTCTTGTACCTCTAAATAAGCTTGGCTATTTTCCTGTAATTCATGACCACAAATACATTTTTTCCGATCTAATAATTGTTGGACAAATTGCTGTTTGATACCACTGGGTAATTCCCCTTGTTGTCGTAGGCGATCGATTAATTGCTGAAAATTTTGATTAATTCCTTTTAAAAAGACTTGATAAGCTTGCTGGGAAATTAATTTCTTTAACTTATCCTTAGTTCTGACTAAATCTTGCCGCAGATTTCTTTCCTGTTGTTCTAATTTTTCTTTTAACTGTTTTAATTCCTCGGCACCACTTAACTCTAGTAAGCGATTAGTAACGGCTTTTTTTAATTCTTCTTGCTGGGATAACTGGCTAATAATATCCTGCTGACGCTGTTTTAATTTCTCGAAATCCTGCTCAATTTTACTTTCCTGTTTCAATAACTTTTTTAAATCCGATTCACCTAAATCTTTAAGATCATCTTGTAAAGATTTTTTGGCTTTTTTTAAATGCTCGATCGCTCGGTCTAATACTTTAACTCCCAATAATTCTTTTGTATCCTCGGCGATTTTACCTTGGCTACTACTGCGAAATTGATGATCGATATATTCCCCATCAAAAAAGAAATAACGGTGTAAACTTTCGGGTAAAATTTGATTAATAATATCCTCTGGTGGTTGATTGGGTGTGTACCAATTGCCATCATCACCAGCGTAGAGCATATATAAACTATTTGAACCGTATTTAATTTTGCTATTTACATCTTGGTAGGCGAAAAATTTTCGTTTTACCTGATAGCGTTTATTTTCATGTTCAAAGTTTACTTCTGCCGAACATTCTATGGAAGTTCCCGTGGTTACTTCGGTAATTGCCCGTTTATTAACTAATAACTCTGGTTCGGCAAAAGCTGCCGTAAATTTTTCATAAAGTACCCAGGTACAAGCATTTAAAATTGTTGTTTTTCCCGCTCCATTATTGCCATAAATTACCGTTGTATTGCGAGAACTTGCCGCTAAATGTATCTCAGGAGTCTTGCCATAAAATTGTCGAAAATTACATAACTTTATTGATAGTAGTTTCATAGTTAGAGTGAGGGGATGATGGGGAAGTGGGAATTATGAATTATAAATTATGAGGTGGGGAGAAGGGAGCGGGGAGAATAAATAAAACTAATCTCCTAACTACTGACTCCTAACTCCTGTCTCCTGACTCCTGATAACTGATAACTAATTATTGGATTACTTCTTTAATAATTGTTAAAACATCATCATTGATATTGCGAGGATTGCGCTGGTATAACTTATCTCTTTCCAATTTTAAAACGCGATCGATGATTTTTCGCACATCTTCGGGAGCGTTTAAAATCGGTTCTTGGATATTTTGGAGATTATTATCAGGATTAGTCATAGGGCAGATTTTTTAATATTTACAGATGCTGCATTTCCAACAAAATCCCTGCCGGGGTACGTTAATCTATTACTAACGCACCCTCAGCCTAGATTGTTTCCCTAAACGAAACTTAAATAGGGTAACTTTTGGGCGGTAGATTGAATTAGATCGAGATTTTGTAAAAGCTGTCCGCAGGTATCCCAATCACCTTCTATTAACATCTGTCGGGAACCTTCATTCATAGAGACGGTAGCGACAAAATCCCCCCATTCCACTGTCATGGTTGTCAAGGAAAGATCGACGGGAATTTCGGGATTAGCTGCAATTAAATCCTGTAAATGGGTGATGGTTTTAGCCTCGGCAGTGACACAGGGAACCCCATTAGCGATACAATTGCCAAAAAATATTTCGGCGAAACTTTCCCCGATAATTGCTTGAATTCCCCAACGTAAAATCGCTTGCGGTGCGTGTTCCCGAGAAGAGCCACAACCAAAATTACCATTGACTACCAAAATTTTCGCCCCTTGGTACTGGGGTAGATCGAAAGGATGACTCCCCTGTAAAGCGGCTCGATCATCGGCGAACACTTGTTCGCCTAAACCTTCAAAGGTGATACAACGCAAAAAACGAGCCGGAATAATGCGATCGGTGTCAATATCGTTGCCTCGCAAGGGTAAAGCTCGTCCGGAGATGGTTTTAACTTGACTCATGATCTTTTTCTAACTTTTACTAGCAGTGACAAAAAAAGTGGTTGCATCTTGCCATACTCCCTGATCGGTGGCATTTTTCTCGATTTCTCGGCGATAATTGTTCACTAGAGTCGCAATTTCGGCAGCCGATAGGCGGTCGAAAGGGTTATCCTGAGGATAAAAATACTGCCCATACCAGAAGTTTTTGGCGGTTTCTAGGGGCAAATATCGACCTAACTGCTCGACATTGACCGATATATTGGTAAATCCCGCATTTTCCAGCAATTGATGGCATTTTTCTGGGGTGGCGATGGGAGTATGCAGATTAGGCAACTCAAAACCATAGGTTTCGCGACAAACACCACTGATCAAGGGTAGGAAGTGGGATTCTAAATTATTACAGGAAAAAGCGATCGAACCGCCTTTTTTTAACCATTGATACCATTTTGCCAGCACTTGCGGGATATCGGGGAAAAGTGCGATCGCCAGAGAACAGGTAATCAGATCAAAACTAGACTCGGCAAAGTCAATGGCAGCTATATCGGCGTTAATCAGGTCAATATTCTCGATATTTAATGCTTCTAGCTTTTTTTCGGCTCTGGCAATCATTTCTGGTGTCAAATCAACCCCGATGACACTTTTTACTTTTGGGGCAATTGCGACCGCAATAAATCCCGTTCCCGTTGCCACGTCTAGCACAGATTGGCTTTTTTGTAAATAGAGATAATTTACTAATTTAAGGGCGCGAGCTTGTGTAAAATCGTTATCGTAATCGTCACGAAGGGCATAAAAATCAATCACTTGACGCTGATAATCGTTGCTCATCTTCTCTATTGCCCAATTATCGACAAAGACTGACCCAATTGACTTAAATTAAGAGCATGGCCGCCGGTAACTAGATAAACCGCGTCTGCTATTGTGCCAATTCTACGACAGAGATCGCCTAAACGATCGCGAAACAGACGACCGAGGGGATAAGCGGGAACCACACCCCAACCGGTTTCTTCCGCTACCAGAATAACATCAACGGCCGCGTTTTTGAGGGAAGACAAGAATCGATCGCTAATTTCTAACCATTCAGCTGCCGACATTTCTAAACAATTGGCTACCCAAGTACCGAGGGAATCGATCAATAAACAGTGAGTAAATGGGCTATTATCAATAGTTTCGCTTAATTGTCGGGGAATTTCTTGGGTTTGCCATTGGGGTAAACGTCGCTGCCGGTGTCTTTCAATGCGATCGCACCATTCTTGATCTTTTTCATCCACCGAGGAGGTGGCGATATAAATAACGGGTTTTTGGCTGATTTTGGCTAAATATTCGGCCCATTCACTTTTCCCAGAACGGGCAGCCCCTGTAACTAGGATAATTTTTTCATCCACGATCGAGATTTTGGCAAATAACTAAAGTATATACGGGAGAAAACTGTCCTATTCTCGATCATCAAAACGGTGAATATCATCATCTCCCAAATATTCGCCATTTTGCACCTCAATCATCACCAGAGGAATAGAACCGGGGTTTTCCAACCGATGACGGGTATTCATAGGAACGTATGTAGATTCTTTTTGTTTGAGGAGAGTTTCTTTTTCATCACAGATTACCCGCGCTGTACCCGAGACGACAATCCAGTGTTCACTGCGATGGTAGTGCATTTGGGTACTCATGTGATGGCCGGGTTTAATGACAATGCGATTGATGCGATACCGGGGACCTTCCTCCAATACCGTCACCGTTCCCCAGGGGGGAGTCCGCGTCATTTCTATGTCTTGGGGAGAAGGGGAGGGAGCATTAATTAAGTCATCCATGGCGGTGGTCTCCAAACTTGATTAATATTTTAGTGGACAATAATCAGTAATCAGTAATCAGTAATCAGTAATCAGTAATCAGTAATCAGTGAACAGACAGGACTTTTACTGCCATTTAATACTGCTCACTTAATACGATTTTTCTAAAGTAATGGCAGAGATAGTTAATTACCCTCACCCCCAACCCCTCTCCCAGAAGGGTAGAGGGGATTAGGATGCCTGCCGCAAATAAAGAAAAATGGTACAATACTCTATCCTCCTACTGATAACTGATAACTGATAACTGATTCAGGAGGGCAATTGTTTAAAATCAAAATTTGTGTCTTTGCCCTTGACAGATGGCTCGGTTTGTGCTATGCGATTGGCCATTTGTACCAGATCCACTCCGGTAGCTTGACGCAATTGTTCGGCAAAGGCAGTCATTTTGGGGACAAGATTACTATCACCCCCGTCCACTACCGTCACCGTTTGCACCTGCACTTCTGGGACACTAGCGACCATTAATTTCAGCAATAACTCCAATTTTTGGTATAAAAAGATGTTTTTAGCGTTATTTCCCGCTCCTTGCCAAGAGGCTGCCAGTTTTTTGGTTCCTTCCGCTTGCGCTTTCCCCTGTTCGATAATTTTGGCCGCTTCCCCCCGGGCTTTTGCGATCGCTTGTTGACATTCCGCCGCCGCAGGGGCGATCACATCTGCTTGTAATTGCTGTTTCACCTGCTTAATTCGGGCAGTTTGTACCGCCACTTCGGCCTGTACTTTAGCTAAATCCGACATAACCACCGATTCTACCTCAGCAATCATGGCGCCGCGCTTAGTTTGAGTGTCGCGCACCCGTTTTTCTGCGTCAGCTTTGGCTATTTCTAAATCTTTTTGGATACGACGCAAAGCGGTTAGGCGTTGATTCTCGGAAGCCTTGATAATCGATGTTTTTCGGGCTTTTGCTTCGGCTATCCGGGCATCTCTCTGTAATTCGGCTTTCTGCTTCCGTCCGATCGAATCGAGATAACGCACCTCATCGGAGATATTCTGGATCTGCAAACTATCCAAAACTAAACCCAATTTTTCCAGATCCTGTTCCGCTTCTTCCAGGAGACTTTTAGCGAAAGCGATCTGATCGGAGTTCGCTTGTTCTGGGGTTAAATTCGCCAAGACACCGCGCAAATTGCCCTCGAGGGTTTCTTTAGCCAATTGTTCAATTTCCTTGCGTTTCTTGCCCAATAAACGCTCGATCGCATTATAAATAATCGGTTCTTCCCCAGCAATTTTAATATTTGCCACCCCGGTGACGATCAACGGCACACCGCCCTTAGAATAGGCATTAACCACCTTGAGATCGATGATCATGTTGGTCAGGTCCATTCGATACACTTGTTCTAGCATAGGTAAACGAATACTGCTGCCCCCTTTTACCAAACGATAACCGATGGTTTTGCCCGTGGCCGTGGGACGACGACTACCGGCAAAAATTAAAACTTCACTCGGTTGACAGATATGGTAATAGTTACGGATGACCAATAAACCCGCACCTGTGCCTAAACCGAAAACTCCCAGTAAAACAGCGATAATTTCCATAGATTTTATGTAGGTGAAATTGGTGATTATCTTTACTTTTAGCCGATCAACTCTCTGGCCGGTTGATTTTTTTGGGGTCATCGATATTACACTAAAAAGTAAAGCTTAGACAGCCTATCTTTATCATGCCAGATCAGCCAATCTCGATCGCCCAATACTACCACGAGCGGACCAAATACGACCCCCAGACGATCGCCTCAAAAAGTAAAGGTCTTGATTGGAGTCAACAACCCTATCCCTTCAAAGAATACAAAATTGGTCAGACTTTCGATCTCAAACCCTACCTCTCCCGTCAAACGGTTCCCCAAAAAGGGGACTTTTGGCGACGTATATCGCGAATTTTGGGCTGTAGCTATGGTTTAACTGCCAAAATCGCTACTATGGGGAGTCCCTTGTACCTACGTTCCGCACCCTCTGCTGGTGGATTATACCCCGCCGAGGTCTATCTGATCTCCCGTGGCACGGAATTTTTACCCGCCGGTCTCTACAGTTACCAAGGTCAAAGTCACTCGCTGCTTTTATTCTGGGAAAGTGATGTCTGGACCCACCTACAATCTGCTTGTTTCTGGAATCCTGTTTTAGAAAATACCGATATCGCTTTAGTTACCAGTGCCATTTTTTATCGATCCGCTTGGCGCTACGAAGATCGAGCTTATCGGCGTATTTTCCTCGATACAGGGCATTTATTGGGCAATATTGAGCTATCAGCCTCGATTAATGACTATCGCGCCCATTTAATCGGTGGTTTTAACGATAGCCAGATGAATGAATTGCTTTATCTCGATTCCGAGAAAGAAAGTGTCATGACGGTGATTGCTTTGGCAGATCTGCTCAATATCCGGCAAAATCTCCCCCCTAGTACCACGGCACTCCCTTCGGCAACCACGACTCTTTATCCCAAAATTGCCGAGGGAGAATTATTAAGCTCCCTACAGCGAGCCACTATCATAGATGCAGACGAAAAGATAGAAGCAGCCGTTACTCCGTCTAATTGGGAAGATAAATATAATTTTCCTTTTTGTCTAAAAGTTTCCGTGACATCCCGTCCCGTCAATTGGGGGCAAGATTTAATCGATCTGGAAAGTACGATGCTTAAACGCAGATCTACCCGCGCTTATAGTGGCGCTAGTCTCAGTTTAAACGAATTGCGAGCGCTGCTGCATTTTACCTATCAACCCCAAGATTATGCCGACCAAAATCTCGATCCCAATCCCGATTATTTTGATCTAGATTTATTGGAAACTTTTATCGCTGTTTCGGCAGTAACTGGATTAGAGGAAGGCTGTTATTATTATGCTCCCAAAGCCCAAGAATTGCGGCAAATTCGCTTTAAAAATTTCCGGCAAGAGTTACATTATCTCTGTTTGGGTCAGGATTTGGGACGAGATGCGGCTGCTGTGGTTTTTCATACGGCGGATCTGTCAAAAGCAGTGGCTAAATACGGCGATCGAGTCTATCGTTATCTTCATGCAGATGCGGGCCATTTGGGACAGAGATTAAATTTAGCAGCTATTCATATGGGGTTAGGGGTTAGTGGTATCGGTGGTTTTTTTGATGATCAAGTTAATGAAGTCTTAGGAATTCCCTCCGATGAAGCAGTTATCTATATCACTACTTTAGGCCGACCAAAAGTTTTTTAAGGTGAGTTTAAACCATTATTAGTGTAGCTGGGTTAAGTATAGCCTAGCTGACAGTTTTCGGTCGGGTTATCTCGGAAGGATTAAGGATAAACCCCCTTGATTAAGATTCTCTGAGATTTTCTCTTTCTAATTCGATTAAATTATCGATTTTCTTTAGCTTGGTATCCCCAGCAAGATAACCGATCCCGCGATGTAAATGTAAGCGAAATTGTTGAGTTAGAGTTTCTTTATCGGTTCCTAATCCGTCTTGATGACAACGTTGTTTGAGGGCAATTAGGAAAATATCGGCCATTTCTCCCCCGAATACTTTCCAAGATAATTCTACATTGCTATCGGCAGGAATGGGAACGGGAGAGGGGAGACTCGGTTCAGCAAGGGAACGACAAAAAGCCCAACGACAGAGGATATTCCATTGGTCAATTTTGGTGTAGCGTTTTAATTTTATTAGGCTATCTTTGGCAGTTTGAGATAGTCGGAAACGTTCGATAGGTGATTCCATAATCTATAATTTTACCTCGCTATGACTGATGATAGAATAGTTAGTCATTCTCAATCTTGTTTAATAGGAGAGTGGGAAGTGGTGAGCTTTTTTTCAGTTATCAGTAAACAGTAAACTGATAACTCGCATCTGATAAATGATAACTGATAACTTTAGCAAACTCTCCTAGCTCTCTATAACTTGAGTATCCTAGCATTGTTCCCAGTATTATTACTACTAATACTATCCATAAAGGGTGTCTTTTTCCTTGATCTTTCCGAAAGTCCTTGACTTGTTTCAGTTTTTCTATTAAGCTCAACATATATTTTAAAGTTTGGCGGTCACTCCTCATTTTACAAAGACAGTGATCGCTTTTACTTTTGATATTCTGATGGGAGAATAAAACAGCCCTACTTGATAAGGGGGTGTCTGACAGTTTTTAAGTACTTAAGCAAAATTAATTACACATATCTAACCACCTTTTGCCTCTTGCCTTTTGCCTTTTGCCTTTCTTCACTAGGAAATTTATTTTGCACTACTACTTAACACCTAACTACTTAATAATGGGTTCCCTTATTTTTCCAAACGGACCACATACCATTGTAAATAACCCTCCTCACCCAGGTCTAACTCGCAGTAATTATCGCGCAGATAGAGAGCTTTTTCCTCAAAACTAGAGAATTTCGCCAATTGTCGGGGACAAATCTCTGGTTTTGCGGTGATTAAATCTTTTAACTTATCCCGCAACTGGTCGGGAGTCTGGAATTGTTCGGGTTGATCGGCCTCAAGGACAAGAAAATAGTCCCCTTGATACATAATAGAATCGGGCATCGCTGTTGGATAGTCTCAGTAGGAAAATTTTTTGGCTATCTTTATCACTTTATCGCCTCAACGCTCGATCGACACCACCACTATGACAGACCATCTCACCAATCCCTTTCTCAGTCTCCCTTACGAAAGCGCCATGCAGGACTTGGGGGACCAATACTACGATCAAGTTGCAGCCGCGGATTTTCCCAGTCATATCCTTCGTTTTCGCAATGATGCTTTATTACCTTTGGTGGGAATTCAGCCAGAATTAACCTTAGATGAGCATTTTATCGAGGCTTTTGGTAAATTTCAATCCCTGACCCCTTTTTTAGCCCTGCGTTACCACGGTTATCAATTTGGCGAGTATAATCCTTTCTTGGGAGATGGTCGCGGTTTTCTCTACGGTCAAGTTAGGGGTATTGATGGCAAATTATACGATTTTGGTACGAAAGGATCGGGACGGACTCCCTATTCCCGTCATGCTGACGGTAGGTTAACTCTCAAGGGTGGAGTTAGAGAAGTCTTAGCCGGGGAAGCTTTACGCGGTTTGGGGGTGAATACCTCTCGCTGTTTGAGTTTGGTGGAAACGGGGGAAGCTCTCTGGCGCGGCGATGAACCTTCCCCGACGCGATCTTCGGTGATGATTCGAGTTAGTAATTCTCATATTCGTTTCGGGACTTTTGAGCGTTTATTTCATATTAAACGTAGTGATTTAATTAAAAGACTCCTCGATCATGTGATTATTTATTATTATCCTGAAATCAATCCCCAAGATAGCGATCGCTATTTAAAATTTTACGATGCTTTAATCGAAAGAACGGCTAAATTAGCAGCCCAATGGATGGCTGCAGGTTTTTGTCATGGGGTTCTCAATACCGATAATATGTCAATTACTGGGGAAAGTTTCGATTATGGTCCCTACGCTTTTATTCCTTCCTATAACCCCCAATTTACGGCGGCCTATTTCGACTACGGTGGCCGTTATAGTTATGGTAATCAGCCTTTTATCTGTCGTTTAAATCTAGAGTTACTGCAATCTCCCCTGTCCATGGTTGTCTCGTTGTTAGAGTTAGATATGGCTTTGGCTAACTATGACCACCATTACAATTTTTATTATCAAAAAATGATGCTCAAAAAGTTAGGTTTTGAGGATATTTTTACTCCCGAATCCGCTTTACTGGTCAGCAAAACTGTGGAAGTTCTCCAAGAAACCAGCCTCGGTTATCACGAATTTTTCTATCAATTAAGTGAACAATTTAATTACGGTTGGCGAGAAAATAGTTCTCTAATTCTTGAAAATATGGATTTACCGAAAGCTGATTGGCAACGTTGGCGAGAGTTATATAGTTTGGTCTTAAATCAATCACCCTCAGATTCCTTGTCTCAAATTGGCGATACCTTAAAGCATTATAATCCTAAAACCGCTTTACTTAGACCGCTAATCGAATCGGTTTGGGAGGCAATTACTTATAACGATGATTGGCAACCTTTCCACGAATTAGTGATAAAATTACAAAATAAATAGTAATTAAGTAATAAGTAGTGGTGCAAAATTAATTTCTTGGTTAGAATAGGCAAGAGGTAGTTAAATATGTGTAATTAATTATCTCTAGCTACTTATTTAGTTCATTTCCTGAAATGCGTTGGACAAAAATTGACCAGACTTGGCGATCAATGTTTCCCTTCTAACCATTAAGAGTGTCAAAATAATAGTAAAATTTTGTGACAAAGTGCAGTCAGATCTAAGAATCTTTGCTAGAATTATAGAAAGCTTCTGTGATAAGTCTCCTTAAAAGAGATTGTTTGCAGTAAACTAATCTGGCTAACACGCTTTTGGGTGTGATATAGAGAAAGTTTCTTGCGATTGCGCCTAAATGGAGTGATATACAGAAGGTTGACTCATATCGTTACTCTGGAGAGTGTTATATAGAAAGTTGACCTATAATATGTAGTTAGGCACGAGGAGAATAATACGCATGCTGATATCGAGAGAATACAAGTTTATATTCGTCCATATTTATAAGAATGCTGGCACAAGTATTACAACGGCGCTACGACCATTTGCAATAAGTACATGGCAGTGGAAAGCTTATAGGTTGATAAAAAAGGTGGGCTTTCCTTCTCCTTTCTTTGATCCTCATCCATTTCCTGCGCATGTCAATGCATCCAAAATAAAAGAGAGTTTTGGAGCAGAGAAATTCAATGAGTATTTTTCATTTGCTGTAGTCAGAAACCCATGGGATTGGCAAGTTTCACTCTACAAATATGCGTTGAAATCAGAAACACATCATCAGCATGAGTTAACAAAAAATTTAGGTAGCTTTGAAGAATATATAAAATGGCGATGTGAAAATGAAGTTAGATATCAAAAAGATTTTATATATGATAACAATGAGTTGCTTGTTGACTTTGTTGGGAGATATGAAAGCCTAGATAATGACTTCAACGAAATATGCTCTCGCATTGGAATCTCCGTCTCGTTACCAAAACTAAATGTATCAAATACAAAACCATATCAGAGTTACTATTCTGAGAAGAGTAAAGAACTTGTAAAGGAAGCATTTGAACCTGATATTAGGACATTTAATTATGAATTCTAAAAAAGTGCGATCGCCGATCTTGTAGGGTGCGTTTCCTAATCTGGCTCCCACTGCCCCACCGATCGATTTTGGGGAACGTACCCTGCCCATGGATTGAAGCTGTGAGTCTAAGTGCGATGCCGCTCTGGTGGGCCCAGTTGAGGAATGTTAGGGAAGATTCCCAATGTTTGGTTAAAATAGAGGGGCAAAAGTCGCCCCAGGGTCGCTTCAATGACAGTTAGACAACCCCGCTACAGTAAAGAAGAATTCGCTCGACGTGGTAATGAGATTTATCAATCTCAGGTACGTCCCCAAGTCGAGGAAGGCAACTATGGCAAAATTGTGGCGATCGATATTGAGACAGGAGCCTTTGAATTAGCAAAGGATACGATGACTGCTTCAGACCGATTGCTAGAACGTTGCCCCGACGCTCAAATCTGGTGCGTTCGGATTGGTCATAGAGGAGTTCATCGCTTTGGTGTCGGTCGTTTGCAATAACTCTATGATGCAAGGAATTGTTGATCAAAACTGTGAGGCGACTATCCGACTGGTCGTAGGCAATTTAGATTCACAGAGGCAAATGATCGATGCTGTCATTGATACAGGATTTACAGGTTTTCTGACTCTGCCTTCCTCAGTGCTTGCCGATCTCAACTTACGCGCATATAAACGTGAAGAGGGAATCCTGGGGGATGGAAGCACTTGTATTTTCGATGTGTATCGTGGTTTAGTTATAGCGTTTCTCACACCTGTGTGGCACAGTGAAACCTTTGCTGATTAAACTTTTCACCATCGACAATGTACCTCTTGCGAACAGGAAACGCTATATTTGGGATGGAGAGTTGCGGCGAATTGATATAAACGAATCGGATACAGAACCTTTGGTTGGTATGGGTTTACTCTACGGCTATCGGATGCAGCTTGATGTAATCGAGGGTGGTACGGTTACAATCCAGGCATTGAGCAGTTTAAGTTGATCCGTGGGTCACTGTCTAACCAGCCCTAGGGTGCGTTCCCTAATGGGGGTCTTACTGCTCCACCGATCGATTTTGGGGAACGCACCATGCACATTGATTGAAACTGTGAGTTTAAGTACGATGCCGAAGGCACTACGCCATTGCCGTATGTAGCTTAAGGTTTGAGGGCCAACTAACAAAGATATGCCCAGAGTTGGGTTAGTCATCTATCGGATTAAAATGTAAAGAGAATAATCACCCATACTTCAATCTAATATCCATCCTATGCAAATTACCCTCAACCTTGATGA
>NZ_JADBTR010000050.1:0-58757 GCF_020246065.1 Microcystis sp. M144S2 | reverse complement strand
ACCCTTACTGACAAAGAAAAAACTGAAATCAAGTCAGGATAAGGGTTGGAGTGCTTACTGCAAAAATTGTTAAGAAAGATCCCTATAAGGGATAGCTTGATAAGGGGGGTGTCTGACAACTTTTAACGCCTACCTACTTAATCATCAATTAAATGGTCGATTTAGCAGTGATTAAAAGAGAGTGCCAGCATTGCATCCAAAATATAATACAAATGAACGCTTGACACGATGATTTTGAGCCAAGCATTTCCAGTCAATTAAGCATAAATACTTAAAATACCCTCAAATGCGAGCTGCTACGCAGTGCCTTCGGCATCGCATTTACCGAAGAAAAAGCGCTTAATAAGTTGTTAAATTTCGGGAACAACATTAGCAGTATGCTGAAAATGAGCGAAAACTATTAAGATCATAGACCGAGTTTAATCTTATGCTAGAGAAAATACTATACGCTGATTCCGGCGCAGGTCAAACCCAAGAAATGCTACAAGCATTGATGGATCTCCCGGCTATCCAGAAAGCGTCGATTACCATTCTCCGGGTTGTTCCCCCTCAGATTACCACCGAAGCTCTGGCCAGTAAATGGGAAGAGGGAACCCAAATGCTGACTAAAATCCTGCAAGAAGTCAAAATTGAACCCAGCAAAGTTTCCACGATTCTGCGTCAAGGAGATCCCAAAGATACCGTCTGTCAAGTTGCCGACGAAATCGGTGCTGATTTGATCCTGATGGGTTCCCGAGGACTGAAGCGACTGGAGGCAATTCTAGAAAATTCCGTCAGTCAATACGTCTTTCAACTGACTAATCACCCGATGTTATTGGTAAAAGACGATATTTACGTCAAAAAAATCAAAAAGGTGATGGTAGCTCTCGATAAGTCTAGCTCGGCTGATTTAGCTCTCGATCTGGCTATTTATCTCCTGCGGGATTATCCTTCAGCGGAGTTAATTCTGACCCGCGTCAACCCCGACTTAAAACCAGAATTTGCCCCCACTTCCCCCAAAGAAATGGAAGAAAACCCGATTTTAGGGCCAGCAGTGGCAAAAGTGAAGCGGATGAATATACCCTATCGCTGCGTGGTGACGGGGGGTAAACCGGGGGAACAACTCTGCAAACTCGTCGATGATTATAATGTGGATCTCTTACTGTTGGGTTCGCCCGATCGCCGTCCTTCCGTGGCTAAGAGTTTACCAGATCTCGATCGCCTTCTCGGTACTTCCCTCTCGGATTATGTGCGGGTTAATGTCAATTGTCCCGTCCTTTTAGCTAGAAAAGAAGGGATTTAGCCCGATTTAGCCCACATCGTCTGGGGATGGTGTGGGTAAAAAATGATTGGCTCAAAAATTAAGCAAATAATCCGCTTTATCGGCGTTTTCTACCAGTTTGTCGGCGATGATGCCATTGACTGAGGAGACGATAACTAACAAAATAAGTCATAATGCCCGCCAACAGACCTGTAATCAAACTACCGAAAAATAGCTTTAATAAAAATTCGCCGCTCAAACTCGCCCAATTTTCCGCCCAACTTTGGTTAGAGGCAAAAATACGACTATCGATCGCTTGATTTCCTTGACCTAAAAACAATTCTCCCAATTTATAGTTAAACAAAAACAGGGGAATATAGGTAAAAGGATTACTCACCCAAGTGGCTGCCGCTGCTGCGATTTTATTGCCCCGCACACAGAAAGCTAAAAAAATCGCAATAATGATCTGTAATCCCATCCAGGGAAAGGCCCCAGAAAACACCCCCACCGCTAACCCGCGAGCGATTTCGATCGGATGTCCCTGCAATCGCACCAAGCGAACCCACCAGTAGCGACAGGAGCGCGTCAGACGATTAATTAAGCCATTCCCTTTATTTTTCGCTTTTAATGACCGTGAGCGCATATTTTCGGGATAAATGCTGACAAAATTGATACCAACTTCAATTTTAGCAAGGAGTGATTAAGAGATGTTAAATACAGGGGATACGATCGCCGCCATCGCTACGGCGATCGTTCCGGAACAGGGTAGTATCGGTATTGTCCGTTTATCTGGTAGTCAGGCAGTGGCGATCGCTCGTCGGCTTTTTCATAGCCCCAACCGTCAACCCTGGGAAAGTCATCGTCTTCTCTACGGTTATATCCGGCATCCCCACAGTCAAGCAATTATCGATGAAGCTTTGCTGTTGCTCATGTTAGCGCCCCGCTCTTTCACCCGCGAGGATGTGGTGGAATTTCACTGTCATGGCGGCATTATGCCCGTACAACAGGTGTTACAGTTATGTCTAGAAAATGGGGCGCGTTTGGCACAAGCGGGGGAATTTAGCCTGCGTGCCTTTCTTAACGGCAGAATTGACCTAACTCAAGCCGAAAGCGTCGTCGATCTCGTTGGGGCGCGTTCTCCCCAAGCGGCACAATTTGCCCTCGCTGGGTTGCAGGGGAAACTCGCGCAACCGATCCGGCATTTGCGTGCCACCTGTCTCGATATTTTGGCTGAAATTGAGGCCCGTATTGACTTTGAAGAGGATTTACCGCCCTTGGATCACGAGGCGGTTCTCGATAGCATAGAACAGGTTTTTTGTCAAGTAAATTTAATTTTAGCTACCGCCGAGCGCGGGGAATTGCTGCGTAGTGGTCTGAAAGTGGCGATCGTGGGACGGCCGAATGTGGGTAAATCCAGTTTGTTAAATGCTTGGAGTCGGAGCGATCGAGCGATTGTCACCGATTTACCCGGCACTACCCGCGATATCGTCGAATCTCAGCTAGTTGTGGCGGGAATTCCCGTACAAGTCCTCGATACGGCTGGAATTCGCTCGGCCAGCGATCGAGTTGAACAAATTGGGGTGGAACGTTCCCGTCAAACGGCCCGGTCTGCTGATTTAGTTCTCTTAACCGTCTCCGCAGAGTCAGGATGGACCCAGGAGGACGAGGAAATTTATCGCTCTGTCAGCGATCGCCGATTAATTTTAGTGATTAATAAAATTGATTTAGCTCATCCCGAAACGGTAATTTATCCAGCAGAAATTGAGCGCGTTGTCAAGCTATCCGCCGCCCAAAATCAGGGGATTGAAGACTTAGAAAAAACTATTATTAATGCTGTCCAAAATCAAGAAATACAGGCGGCAAATTTGGATTTAGCCATTAATCAACGACAAGCGGCCGCTTTAACTAGGGCGAAAATTGCTTTGGAACAGGTCAAAAAAACAATTGACCAAAATTTACCTTTTGATTTTTGGTCGATCGATCTGCGTACTGCCATTCAAGCTTTAGGAGAAATTACCGGTGAAGAAGTGACTGAATCGGTACTTGATCGCATTTTTAGCCGTTTTTGTATTGGTAAATAAGCAATTAGGAAATCTGGTCAACTGTGTTGGGTTAACTGTAGTCTTGTTGAGGATTGTATAACTCAGATATTATTGGAAAAAAAGACTTTCCAAGCGGCCGTAATAATGGCACTCCCCAAAAGGATGATCAATGTCCAGACCTGATTTTTTTGGGTTCCTTCCACTGATTTTAGCCGATTGTCGATGCCTTCGATTTTCCCGTCTAAAACTTTAATATCCCCTTTGATATCAGCTTGTCCTATCTCAAGTTTTGTTAAGCGATTATCTAATCGATCAAACCGTTCATCAATCTTATCGAATTTCTGGCTAACTTCCTTGATACTGTCTTTAATTTCTTTAAGGATGACATCAAGGGAATAAGTAACAGTTTCGTTAGACATTGGGTCAACTCCTATACTGCATCTGGTTGGATATAATTTTATCTTAGTCTAGGCTTTAAGAAAATTTTCTTTCAGGAGCGATTAACTGTAGTCTTGTTGAGAATTAGAGAACTCAGATATTACTGGAAAAAAATACTTTCCAAGCGGCCGTAATAATGGCACTCCCCAAAAGAATGATCAATGTCCAGACCTGATTTTTTTGGGTTCCCTCTACCGATATTAGCCGATTGTCGATGCCTTCGATTTTCTCGTCTAAAACTTTAATATCACCTTTGAGATCAGTTACTCCTATTTCTACTTTGGTCAAGCGCTCATCAATCTTATCAAATTTTTGACTAACTTCCTTGATACTGTCTTTAATTTCTTTAAGGACAGCTTCTAGGGAATAAGTAACAGTTTCGTTAGACATTGGCTAAACTCCTATACTGCATCTGGTTGGATATAATTTTATCTTAGTCTAGGCTTTAAGAAAATTTTCTTTCAGGAGCGATTAACTGTAGTCTTGTTGAGAATTAGAGAACTCAGATATTACTGGAAAAAAATACTTTCCATCCGGCCGTAATAATGGCACTTCCCAAAAGGATGATTAATGTCCAGACCTGATTTTTTTGGGTTCCCTCTACCGATATTAGCCGATTGTCGATGCCTTCGATTTTCTCGTCTAACACTTTAATATCCCCTTTGAGATCAGTTACTCCTATTTCTAGTTTGGTTAACCGATCTTCTACCTTGTCAAATCTTTCGTTAACCCGCTTCTCAAGCGAGTCGATCTTTCCCTCAATCCTTGTGAGGACAGCTTCTAGGGAATAAGTAACAGTTTCGTTAGACATTGGCTAAACTCCTATACTGCATCTGGTTGGATATAATTTTATCTTAGTCTATGCTTTAAGAAAATTTTCTTTCAGGAGCGGTTAACTGTAGTCTTGTTGAGAATTAGAGAACTCAGATATTACTGGAAAAAAATACTTTCCAAGCAGCCGTAATAATGGCGCTTCCCAAAAGGATAATCAATGTCCAGACCTGATTTTTTTGGGTTCCCTCTACCGATATTAGCCGATTGTCGATGCCTTCGATTTTCTCGTCTAACACTTTAATATCTCCTTTGAGATCGGTTAATCCTATTTCTACTTTTGTCAAGCGCTCATCAATCTTATCGATCTTCCCCTCAATTCTTGTGAGGACAGCTTCTAGGGAATAAGTAACAGTTTCGTTAGACATTGGCTAAACTCCTGTACTGCATCTGGTTGGATATAATAATTTTATCTTAGTCTAGGCTTTTTGGCATTCCTTACCCTATAGTTAACTTCACTTCTGTCCAACCACTGAGATAGTGTTAGGTGAAAACTTCGCTACTTTCTTGTCACTGATTACCCGTTACTGTTCATTCTCTACGGAAAAACCCTAACTGCCAATTTTTTCGGGAACTTCCTAACATCCCATTCATCTTAAAGCCTAGATTCCGCCTGGAAAAAGGAGGAAATCCAGAGGAGTTTCCGGCTTTTTTCCTAGCCCTCTCGGTTTTCTTTTGGTATAAATTGGGTAATGTGTGCAAAGGAGTGAGCGAGTGGTGTTTAGCATCGAACCAAAAATTATCAATCCGCCCAAAAACCGTCATGATTATCAATTGTCGGAAGTAATTCGCTATCGTGCTTGGGTAGAGATCGATCGCTCTGCCTTACAACAAAACGTGCGAAAAGTCAAGGCCTTATTAGCCCCAAAAACGGAATTAATGGCGGTAATTAAAGCCGATGCTTACGGACATGGGGCAGTTAAGGTGGCTAACAGCGTTTTAGAAGCCGGAGCGCAGTCTTTAGCCATCGCGACTATCGGGGAAGGTATCGAACTACGGGAAGCGGGAATCGTTGCCCCAATTATGATTTTAGGGGCAGTCAATACCCTGGAAGAAGTGGCAGCCTTAGCCCATTGGCAATTGCAACCCACCCTGGTGCAAATCGAACAGGTACAAATTTTTGCCACCGTGATGAGACGCTTAGAACAGCGGCTGCCGGTTCATATCAAACTAGATACGGGGATGTCTCGCTTAGGTACACAATGGCAAAACGGCACAAAATTCGTCGAACAGGTTTTAGAGGCTCCTAACCTGAAAATTGCCAGTATATACTCGCATTTTGCCACGGCTGACGATCCCAATCCCGAGATCATGCAGTTACAACGGCAAAGATTCCAACAAGCGATCGCCGAGTTAAGATCAAAAGGTTATCATCCCCCCTGTCTGCATTTAGCCAACTCTGCCGCTACCCTAAGCGATCGATCTCTGCACTACGATCGAGTTAGAGTCGGATTAGCTCTCTACGGTCTTTATCCCGCCGATCATCTCACCGATAAAGTCCCTTTGCAACCGGTGCTGCAAGTAAAAGCGCGCATTGCCCAAGTCAAAACCATTGCCGCCGGCTCGGGAGTGAGTTATGGTCATCAGTACATAGCGGCAAAAGATACTCGTATTGCTGTGGTCGGTATCGGTTACGCCGATGGAATTCCCCGCAATCTCTCCAATCGTTTAAAAGTATCCCTGAGAGGACGTTTAGTACCCCAAATCGGCGCGATAACCATGGATCAGTTAATGATTGACGTGAGCGAGATTCCAGAGGTAAAAACAGGGGAAATCGTCACACTTATCGGTAAAGACGGACCACAGTGCATTACCGCCGACGATTGGGCGCGGGATTTAGGTACAATATCCTGGGAAATTCTCTGCGGGTTTAAGCATCGTTTGCCGCGAATTATTATTAGCAACGGCTAATTAGGGTTTGCGGCAAAAAGTTTTTCGGTGGGGGCAGGGTGTGGGGTGTAGGGTGTAGGGTGTAGGGTTTTAGCGATTTTGAGGGGGTCAATTACCTAATTTTCAGGGAAAAAGTACCTAAATTTTCCCCCTGATCACTCCCATATATGCTACTTTTTGGTTTCTAAAAAGTCTAAAAGTTTTACCCAACAAGGTTTTCAGATTTATTGATCAAGCCCTAATTATGGCGGTGATCTTAAAAAATGTCAATTGGCGGCAATTCTTATTGTTAACTGACTGGTGAGATCTGTAATTAATTTTGCCTAGATACTTGCCTTGGTCAAGTGCGATCGCTGATTGCTGGGCTAGATGAGGGGATGAATTCTCCGGTGCTTTAGGTTAAAATAAACAGGGTTAATCGACGGCAAATGATTAGTTTTACCCTAGAGGCAGCGATGACTACAAGCAAAGATTTACCCCTACCCCCCGGCAGTTTCGGATTACCCCTATTAGGAGAAACAATCGCTTTTTTGACCGATGGGGATTTTGCCAGTAAACGTCATAATAAATATGGTCAACTTTTCCGTACTCATATTTTTGGCAGTCCCACGATTATTTTATCCGGTGCCGAAGCTAACCGGTTTCTCCTCAGCAACGAGAATAAATACTTTGCAGCAACTTGGCCTAAAAGTACCAAAACTCTCCTCGGCAGCGCATCTTTAGCGGTGCATACAGGAGATGTCCACGCTTCCCGTCGTCGCTTAATCTATCAAGCTTTTCAACCCCGGTCCCTAGCAAGTTATATCCCTACGGTAGAAACAATTACCGCTCGCTATTTAGAGCGTTGGCAAACCGCAAAAACCCTGTCATGGTATCCTGAATTAAGAAACTATACCCTCGATATCGCCTGTAAATTATTTGTCGGTCTTGATCATGGTTCTGCTACCAAATTAGGAGAAGCTTTTGATACTTGGTGTGCGGGACTATTTACCCTTCCCATTCCCCTTCCCTGGACAGCTTTCGGCAAAGCATTACGCTGTCGAGAAGAATTACTGGAAGCCATAGAAACTATCATTTTAGAAAGAAAAAAAAATGATGACTTAGGCCAGGATGCTCTGGCTATCCTTTTACAAGCTAAAGACGAAAACGGTCAAAGTTTATCCCTAGCGGAATTAAAGGATCAAGTGCTATTATTACTCTTTGCTGGTCATGAAACTTTAACCTCTGCTATCGCCACTTTCTGCCTACAAATGGCACTGCATCCCGATATTTTTCAGCTTGTCTTGGAGGAAATAACTAATTTTGATCTATCCACTCCTTTAAGCGTCGATACCCTTAAACAGATGACCTATTTAGATCGCGTTTTAAAAGAAGTTTTACGTTTTACTCCCCCCGTGGGAGGAGGATTCCGTCGGGTAATAGAAGACTGTCAATTTAACGGTTATCATTTGCCGAAAGGATGGACAGTGCAGTATCAAATCACCAATACCCATAAAGATAATAATATTTATTCTCGTCCTGAAACCTTCGATCCCGATCGCTTTTTAGCCGAGGAAAAACCCTACGGATATATCCCCTTTGGTGCGGGATTGCGCGAATGTATCGGCAAGGAATTCGCTCGTTTAGAGATGAAAATTTTAGCCGTCCGTTTAGTACAAAAATACGATTGGCAATTACTCCCCAATCAAGATCTCACCCTCACCTCTATCCCCACTCCTCACCCCCGGGACGGTTTACAAGTTACCTTTAAACCCCGTTAACCGGCTAGGATAAAAAAACTTTTAAAAAAGTTTAGCGTTCTTCTCGTAGCCGTGAAATTTATTTCACGGCATTTATTGACCGAACAGAGGTTAATCAGCAGCGGGTAAAGCTTTCGGTAATTCTCCATTTTGCTGATGATTTGGTGTATCGAATTCGAGAACTAGGTAACGAATCAAACGCGCTAGGGATTTTTGTAGCAAACCTTCAGCAATTTTTTGTCCCATCTGTTGGGTTTCCGGTTTAGCGATTAGTTTAGTCATCACTGGGACCATAGCCATGGCATCGAATCCTTTTGTTTCCTGTAAAATACTAAAGATGTTGCGAAGATGCTCAAAACTCTTGGCATCACCTAACAATTCTGGGGGAGTTTCTTGTACCGCTAAACCCACCTGTTGCCGGAAATTAACTGTGAGATTAAACCAAGTGCGACGGCCGAAGTTATCGAGCGCATTGACTAACTCATTAACTAATTTTTCGCGGATAAATATACCCCTGTCTGAAAGGAGAAAATCTAACGCTTGATCGGTCACTTTCTCGAAGTTAAAATCATTAGAATCTTTAGCATTTCGCAGGAGATTTTCTAAACGATTCCAGCGAAAAGTACCGTCTTTAAACAATAAATCTCGCAGGGAATCTCGCAACTCCGTGGAAGGATCGGTGAGCAGACGTTTAGCAATATAAGGATAGGCTTTACTCAGTACCTTAAAATTAGGATCGATGCCAATTGCTATTCCCTCTAAAGTCACCATCGAGCGAATAATCAGGGCATAATAGGCAGGAACTCGAAAGGGAAACTCATACATCATTGCCGACATTTTATCGGTGATACTTTTAAAGTTTAATTCTGCCACACTCGCCCCTAAAGCATTACCGAAAACTTCCGAAAAAGCGGGAACAATTGGCTCTAAATTGGTAGTTGGTGACAGGAAGTCTAACTTAACGTAATCCTTGGCCAAAGACTCAAAATCCCGGTTGACTAAATGCACCACCGCTTCGATTAAACCGTAGCGTTGATAGGGTTCAATATTGCTCATCATGCCGAAATCAAGATAAGCTAATTTACCGTCGGGAGTCGCTAATAAATTACCCGGATGGGGATCTGCATGGAAAAATCCGTGTTCAAGTAATTGACGCAAAGAACACTGCACCCCCACATTAACTAAGTGGGTGGCATCAATACCCTGAGCTTGAATTTCTTTGATATTAGTTAATTTTGTGCCGTCCACCCACTCCATGGTTAAAACCCGTCGCCCAGTATATTTCCAGTAGATTTTGGGGATGTAAATTTCGGCAATGTGACCATAAAGTTGAGCGAATTTTTCGGCGTTTTGTCCCTCGTGAAGATAATTAATTTCTTCAAAAATACGAGCGGCTAATTCGTCGGTAATTGCCACTAAATCGGAGCGAAGTCTTTTAATATTACCTTTCACCCAAGTCGCCAAACTACGCATGATATACACATCTAAAGTTATACAGCGAATCAAATCGGGACGCTGTACTTTAACGGCGACTTTCTCTCCGGTTTTTAATTTACCTTTGTAAACTTGTCCTAGGGAAGCGGCCGCTATGGGATTGGGGGATAATTCTGCGTAAATTTCCTCGGGAGAATAACCTAATTCTTCCTCGATAAAACGATAGGCAATTTCGTTAGGAAAAGAGGGTATTTGATCCTGTAGAGTGGTTAATTCTTCTAAATATAAAGGTGGTACTAAATCAGGCCGGGTAGAGAGAGCTTGACCGATTTTAATATAGGTCGGTCCCAATTTGGTCAACATTTCCCGCAATTGTACGGCCCGTCTAATTTCATTTTTTGGCGATTTTCCCCGCAGTTTATCCCACCAGATACCGATGACAAAAGATAAAACCGGCAGGGCAATTTCGATTAATCTCCCCACAACGTCTAGAGGTCGCCCACGGTAATAGTCGTTAATAACTTGGGGATTGTAGCGCCAACTCTCGGCTACGTTGTCATCCATGGGGCCGATATCTTCCCGATGCTCTTCGGGAATATGGACCGGCTGCACTTCAACGGTAATCGCTTCTGGGTTTTGCGTCTCTGGGGAGATCATCTGTTCGGACATAGTTCGGTGACGGGGCAGGGTGATTTGTAAACTATTGTAACAAGTATCGGCTTGCTGCCCGATCTTGTTTCTGTCTCCCTAGTTCTAGGTTCAGGTTAGCCATCAACTTTCCCAGGATGTTTATCGGTGTTTTCGACGATTTCGAGGCTGATACTGCCCTGATTATCCTGAATGTAGGTGTCAAAAAATAGGGCGGTAATTTGGCTGATTTCTAGGACTTTGTTAAATAAACTAGGGACGGCTGACCGATAACTAAATTCACCGCTAATCATCCGAGGTTAAATTGGCTAAGTTAATCATTATTGTTGCCTCTCAAAGTATTCTACGATAGCTCTCGCTATCGATTCTGCACCATCTTTAGCCAGTTTAACCTTTAATCTGGGCGGTTGGGGAGCTTGCCGTAAAAAGTCCCAATTACCTTGAAAAAATTCTTCACTGCTAATAATTTGATGATAACTATAATCTTGGATCCCAGCCAATAAAATCGCTGATTCGGCGAAACCTTCTCGCATCAGGGAAACAATCGGAACCTCTAATTTTAAAGCCTCGGCAAAGGTACTATATCCTGGTTTGGAAATAATTCGATCGCACAGGGGCATAAAATCCACAGGACGATAGCTCCGATCTGGTTTATCCTGTAGGCGGATTAAATTGGGCAATTCGGGCGCGTTTTTTTCAAAAGTGATAAATTGCCAATCGGGAAAACTGGCGAGATTATCATAAGGAATTGCTTCTAATCCTAACCCACCAAAACTCAATAAAATAGTTTTTTCTTTAGGTGAATTTAGCTTAAATTCCTGTCGCAATTGTTCTTCACTGTAGCGGGGTGTCCCCCCGGTTAAATTTGCTTCTGTAATGTGAGGAAATGCTGTCATTGCTTCTGCTAAAGGCAGTTTAAACAAGCGATCACATTGATTATAACAACCACTAATCCAATCACTAATACTGGCAAATTCTTCACCCCAATCACGATAGATAAAATCCCAGCCAAAGTTACCGATCATCCAACAAGGAAGCCCAGCGCTTTTGGCAATTAGTGCCGCTAAGGGCGGTAAATCGGCCACAACTAAACCCACACGATTAGTTTTAATAAAATTAACTTCACTGGCAATAATTGACCTTGATTGAGCAATTATTTGTTCTAATTTTTCTTTAGTAGCTAATTTATCCATCGTTAAACTATCCGATTGGATTACCCCCACATCAAACCCCCGATGTCTTTGAATATATTCTCCGGATATATAGGAATCTAATAACCAGCGCGGGGCCGTGGTGACTAATATCGGCAAAATTTCGGGATTAAGTTCAATAATATTAGCTACCACCGAAGCACTGCGGACAGCATGGCCAAAACCATGATTAGTAACGGCAAAATAAACAACAGGACGAGACATAAATATCAAGTAGGGTGAGAATAATAAGCGAGAAATTTTGTTTTTCAGACTGTAGATAATAATTACCCCTGATTTTAGGGAGGCAAATGAGGCAGTATATAAATACTAGCAAAAGCATAATATTCCGCTCCCGATTGACAAGCTTCTTGCAGTAAAGATAAAGCCTCCGAGTCTCCTTGTTTTGCGAAACGTAATAATGCTAACAACCTTTTAATATATTGACTACGATAGTTAATTAATTCTTTTCGTCCACGCATACCATTGAGATCGAACAAATCTTCAACAATTTGACCACGCCGATCCCGACCATAAACACTGGCCAATTTTGCCATTTCATCCCAAACAAATTCAAGATGTGTATTCGGATCGGTTACTCCATCCGTGGGGTCTATTAACAGAGGATTTCCTGTGATATCATCGAGAGGAAAATTTGTGCCTTTGTGATTGGCATCATTACATTTATCACAAGAAAGCAGTAAATTCTCCCAAGTAAAAGTCAGATCAGGATACTGGCTTTTTGGATAAAAATGTTCGATCGCTCCGTAAGTTACCACTGTAATCTTACTTTCACAGTAAGCGCATTTCCCATTAAACATTTTAACTAATGCGTCTTTAACTTGCGGATGACTGTATTTATTTTGTGCTTGGTTAATTTGAGCTTTAGTTGCCTTGTTGTTTGATTTTATTGATTCTAAAGCCTCTAGCCAACGAGCGGCATTTTTAGCTAATACGGGTGGCTCTGATATTCTGGTGACAGGAATCAAGACAAACGCTCCTCTAGTAAGGCATCAATTCGGGATTCTAAACTATTAGGTTGACTAATTTCGCCAAAGGGTTTAACGTCTTGAACAAATAATGACAGTTGTTCATATTCTTGCTTTTCTTCTGCTGCCAGATTTTTATTTTTACGATTTAGTTGGTGGTAACGCTTAATTTTATTTTCTGTCTCAGTGGGAAAGGTTGATTTCAAACCAAAAGCAGCACTTGTTAAAGTACGATCAACATTAGCCGCTAATTCTAAATAAGGAATTTCTACAATCTCTGATTCACCCGCTACCAGATCGATTCGTAGGGTTAAAGACTTTTCCCCCGCACCGGCAGCGATTAAAGGACTATGAGTAGCGACAAAGAATTGAAGGTTGGGAAAAACTTCCTGTAACCATCCAGCAATTTCCCTTTGCCAAGAAGGATGTAAATGAATATCTAACTCATCGATTAAGACGACTCCAGAAGCCTTTGTGGGGTCATCTAGATTGGGGAAGGATTGTAATAATCGCCAAATTAAATCCCCAGCTAAAGCAATCATACTCCGAAAACCATCGGATAAACTAATGGTTGGAACTTTTTGACCGTTAACTAGAAACTGAATCAAGGCATCGGCAGTTACTTCAGCAATTTCTACATTACCGGGTAACAGTTTAGTAATTGCTTCTTCGCCGATTTTTTTCATTTGTTTGGATTTACTATCTTCAGGATTTTTGGCTATTCGATAATCTAAATACACCATCCATCTCTCAAAAGAACTTAAAGATGTATCCTCATTAAATTGGCTGAAAAAGTTGCTAGAGCGTTGCGGGGGTTCAAGACTAGGAACATTCCGTTGATTCTCTCGTGTCAAACGACGGAAAGCTCCATAACCGACGGCAAACCAACCACGACTATCGGAGGCAAAAGCATTGGCTCGCAACCAACCCAAAATTTTGCTATTTTCTTCGATTAATGCTGGTTCTGTATAGGTTTGTTTGTCCTTACTGCCTCCTAATTCTAACCTTTCCTTGCCTGTAACAAAATAGGAATAAGCAAAAGTTTTTCGAGTTTTATCCGTACCATATTTTCCCGCATCCCCATCTTCTTGATGAAGCACTGCGGTTAATTTACCCGGTGTCTTGGGATTACATATCCAACCGGTCGGACGGGGTAATAATTCTTTGGCTGCTTCTGGTCCTGCGAGCAGTAAAGCTAAAGCCTGTAAAATCGTGCTTTTTCCTACTCCATTTTCTCCTAATAAAGTGATCCAATGATAAGGTTCAGCACGCGAACGACGTTGATTCTTGGGATTACTAATAAATTTAATCTCTTGATTCTGGAAGCATTTAATGTTTTCGAGTGTTATACTTTCAACCCACATGGACATTCCCCCAGAGAATAACAGCGATCGATAAAATTCTAGCTTATTTGGCCACATCTAGCCCTTTTTGCCCTTCATCTCTAAATCCAGTCAAAAACCCTCTCTTCGGAGAGAGGGTGAATTAGATTTAGGAATTTTCCTCTAATCCAAAGACGCGATTAAAAGCTTTCAAGACTTTATAACCAGAATCGATCGATTCTAGGGGATCTTTCCGCAAACGGTGACGTAAACAGAGAACAATTACCCGACGGATATCATCTACCGTCACAGTTGTCCGTCCTTCCAAAGCGGCCAGAGCTTTAGCGGCACGATTGGTAACGATATCGCCGCGCAATCCATCCACGTCCAACTCGGAACAAACCTCGGAAATTTTCACCCGCAGATCATAATCAAGCTCCACGGAAGGCAAAAGATTCTGGGCCTCCACGAGCTTTCTTTGCAGTTCTTCCTGTTCTAAGTTATATTTCTCTAAAAACGAGAGGGGATTGCCATCAAATTCCGCACGCTGTTCCACGATTTTGACCCGTAGAGGTGGTTCTTTGACGGTGTGAATCTCGGCGTGCATTCCGAAGCGATCGAGCAGTTGTGGGCGCAATTCTCCCTCTTCTGGGTTGCCTGATCCCACCAAAACAAACCGGGCCGGGTGACGGATGGAAATTCCTTCCCGTTCCACCGTATTCCAACCACTAGCGGCCGAATCCAATAGCACATCGACGAGGTGATCGTCAAGTAAATTGACTTCATCCACATAGAGAATGCCGCGGTTAGCTTTGGCCAGCAAACCCGGTTCAAAAGCTTTTACCCCTTCTGACAGGGCCTTTTCGATGTCAATCGTGCCACAGACCCGATCCTCCGTCGCACCGAGGGGCAAATCTACCATAGTGACTTTTTTCTTGGCAATGGTCAAGGGGATGGCCTCGTCCACCTTTTGCCGCACCTCATCGCTCATTAAATCGGGATCATTGGGGTCAGAATTAAAGGGATCGTTAGCAACTACGTCAATTTCTGGTAAAAGGTCGGCTAAAGCCCTAATTGTGGTCGATTTTCCCGTACCTCGATCCCCCATAATCATCACCCCGCCAATTTTGGGGTCGATGACGTTGAGCATTAGGGATAATTTCATTTCTTCCTGGCCGACAATAGCGGTGAAGGGAAAAACCACGCGGCGAGTTTTCGGAGGAGCTTGGGGAGTCACGGTCATAAGTTGATTCAAAAGTCAAGAGTTTTTGAGTAAAGAATTATATCTAGTGGGGGTTCTAGCCGTCAGCTTTCAGCAAAGCTTTATCATTGTAAGTCTTTTTTCCTGCTTTTTAAGATCCAGCGCCAGAGGGGATGACCCGGCCCTTTGGCCTGAATTTTCTGCACCCGTTGCTCTAAGCGCAGTTTTTCTCTGGGGGAAAGTCCTAAAATAATGTTGCGACTTTGCCAGACTAACACTGCTCCTGTAATGGCAAGACAAAAGGCTAGACCGATAGAAGCCCAGTAATTGAAAGCTAAAGCGTATCTTAGGGCTGTCCAAGTAAAATACTGCCGCATTAAGGCTATATCATCCCTCAAAACCCATAAACTCGCCGAACCAATCCCTAACCAACAACCCAACACGAACAACCAACGACCCCATACCGTCAGTCGATGTAATCTTTGGACCTGTTGCTGTAGTTCGGAATCGGCCATTTTAGTTATCAGTGAGCAGTAATCAGTGGAGGTGTGGGGTGTGGGGTGTGGGGTGTAGGGTGTAGGGTGTGGGGTGTAGGGTGTGGGGTGATGGGGTGATGGGGAGAATCAATAAAGGTAGTCTATTGACAACTGCTCACTGATTACCACTGTCCACTGAAAACTCAAATCTGATAACTGATAACTGATAACTGATAACTGATAACTGAATTATCCCTTGACAATTGCGCCAAAATCTGCTAGGACTCGGGCGTGATTTCGCAGTAAACCCAACAGATTTAAACGATTGCGACGGACAGATTCTTTTTCTGCCATCACTAACACACTATTTTCGCCATCAAAAAAGTCAGCCACCAGGGGAGAAATTGCCGTTAAAGCAGTGACGAGACGCTGATAATCTCTTTGCTCTTTTGCGCTGATAGTTTCGGGAATTAGGGCAATTAAAGCGTCATAAAATGCTGGTTCGGAGGATTGTTCAAATAACTCCGTATCGATGATTGCCTTGGCTTCTAGGGTAGTTGTATCTAAATCTCCTTTTTGTGCTAAACGGGTGGAGCGATTGACGGTTTCATAGATGTTGGCTAACTGACCATCCTGACGAATTTGTGATAAAAAGCGAGCGCGTTCACGGGTATCTAATAAATTTTCTAAAGCGCGAGACTTATACTCCGGATCGTTTTCCCCTAAAACTGCATTAACGAGATCATAATCTATCCTCAAATCATCAATTAAGAGAGTTTGCAGACGTTGTAAAAAGAAATCTTTAATCAGATTGACCGGGTTGGGTTTATCGGGATGACTGGTGACAAAATCCTTAGCTATTTGCTCAATTAATGCCAAAAGATTGATATTAAAATTGGCTGACCAGATAATACTAATTATTGCATTGGCAGCCCGACGGAGAGCGAAGGGATCTGAGGAACCAGTGGGCAGCATTCCCAGTCCAAAAATACCGACTAAAGTATCTAAGCGATCGGCAATTCCCACCACTTGACCGGTTATTGTTTCCGGGAGTATATCCCCGGCATTGCGAGGCAGATAATGTTCAAAAATGCCCCGGGCAACTACGGCCGATTCACCGCTAATTAAAGCATATTTTTCGGCCATTACTCCCTGTAATTCGGGGAATTCGTAAACCATTTGGGTAACTAAATCCGCTTTACAAAGCATGGCAGTGGACTCTATATCACTGCGACTTTGTTCATCGAGATTTAACTGTTCGACGATCATCTGGGCAATTTCCATAATCCGATCGACTTTATCGCGCATGGTTCCCAATTCTTCTTGGAAAGTGACGGTTTCCAGTTGGGGAAGAAAACTATCTAAGGGTTCATCACAATCGGCAGTATAGAAAAATCTGGCATCGGCTAACCGTGCGCGGATAACCCTTTCATTTCCCGCGGAGATAATCTCAGATTTCTGGGGATCGCCATTGGAAATAGTGATGAAATAGGGTGACAAACCCTGGGGAGTTTTCACCGGGAAATAACGCTGATGTGTCACCATCACGGTAATAATTACTTCTGGGGGTAATTCCAGAAATTCATCGTCAAATTTGCCGACAATTGCCGTGGGATATTCGACTAAGTTAGTCACTTCTGCTAATAAATCGGCGGGAATTTCTGCCACTCCCTCCAGTTGTTTGGCCAGGGTGGTAATCTGATCAGTAATTATCTGTTGACGCGCTTGCGGATCTGCTTCCACAAAAATTGATCGCAAACTGGTTAAATATGCTTGGGGGTGACTAATGGCTAGGGATTGCGGGTGTAGAATGCGATGACCAAAAGTTAATCGATCGCTGGTTAAAGTGGTAGAGCCATTAATTAATTCTAGGGGTAAAACTTCCCCATCAACTAAAGTTAATAACCAACGAATTGGCCGGGGAAATCTTAAATCTCCATCTCCCCAACGCATAAAACGTCTTCCTTCCAAACGAGTAATCCATTGGGGAATTAATTCGCTTAAAATCTCGGCTGTTGGACGACCCGGAATCGTTTTTTCAATATAGACAAATTCTCCTTTGTCTGTGGCGCGAATTGAGAAAGCGTCGGTGCTAACTCCCTGTTTTCGAGCAAAACCCTCACCAGCGGGGGTAATTTTGCCATTTTTGTAGGCTGCACTAACTGGCGGTCCTTTGATCTCCTCGCTGCGAGCCTCTTGCTCCGTCGGTAATCCTGTGATTAACACGGCCAAACGGCGCGGGGTTGCGTAAACTTGAATAGCAGTCGCGTCCAGAGATTCCGTCTCTAAACTCTTGCTAACTCTTTCCCGCCATTGTGCGATCGCGCTATCGACAAAATCTGCGGGTAGTTCTTCTGTACCGACTTCCAGTAAAAAATCCATCTGATTGATTGGCCGTGTTTATGCTTCACCAATCATCTAGGCTATCACAGAAGCCGTGTCCTTAGTTTTTGACTGGTGTTGTTCGACTTTTTGGGTTAGGGTGAAAGATGAAGCAAATTGGAATCAGCGACGATGGGAAAGATTAATTTATTAGTCAGTGCCACCTCTGAGGATTGGATAGAACAGGCAATTAATAATTTAGGGATTATTCTGCTCGATCATTCCCATTGTGAGCGAAAAGCGGCAGGAGTGGCCTTAAATCTCATGTTTCGTTATCCTTCCTACGCTTCCCTCGTGCGGAAATTAACGGCGATCGCACAAGAGGAATTAGAACATTTTGAACAGGTCAATCAATGGTTGGATAAATGGGGAATTCCCCTCGCTCCCTTAAATTCTCCCCCTTATGGTGCTAAATTAAAGGCCCAGATTCGTCACCAAGAACCCGATCGCCTTTTGGATTCTCTGTTAATATCAGCTTTAATTGAGGCGCGTTCCCACGAAAGATTAGGTTTATTGGCAGAATATTGTCCCGATCCTCAATTAGCTCAATTTTATCGCGGTTTAATGGCTTCCGAAGCGCGTCATTATGGTATTTATTGGCTATTAGCAGCGGATTATTTTGAACGGACAGTGATCGAGCAACGCTTAGAAACCCTAGCGGCGCTCGAAAGTGAAATTCTCACTACTCTGCACCCGGAACCTCGTATTCATAGTTGATTGCACCCAGGGACAAACCCTATCTAAATCACTCGTTAAACTCAATTTCTCTTTTAGAAAAGGGTAAATCTTGATTGATTGCATCAATTTCTTCCTGTTCCATTTGATTAATTTCCTGTATATAATTGCGGAGAATTTGAGTCATTTTGCCATGATAAAAACGGTGTAAACTGTGATTAGCAGTGGCGGGAAAACCCCGTCTTTTTTTATGTTGTCCTCCCGCACCGGGGTCAAACATGGTAATACCTTGACTAATTGCCCAATCGATCGGTTGATAGTAACAAGCTTCAAAATGTAAACAGTCGTACTCTTGAAAACTTCCCCAGTAACGACCATAAAGATTAGTATCTTTGCGAATACAAAAAGATAAACCCACCGGTTTAGTATCCTTTTCATTTTGGTAGGCAGTAATCAAAACCACTCGCTGACGATAATTCGGATATAATTGTTCAAAAAAATTTTGTGTCAGGTATTTACTTCCCCAGTAAAATTTATCACAGGTACTGCTATAAAACCGATAAATTAACGGGAATAAATGATGGGGAATTTCTTCGGCGGCCAGAGTTTTAATAATTAACCCCGCATTAGTCACCGCTTTCCGTTCCCGTTTAATGTTGCGGCGTTGATTAGCATTAAAAACCGTCAGATAATCTTCAAAACTTTGAAAACCCTTGTTATTCCAAATATAACTATGATGTAACCAGGGAGTAAAGCCAAAATTTTCCATTAAAATTCGCCATTGGGGATCCACAAAAAGAAAATGACAACCCGACAGATTATTTTGATCACAAAAATGATCAATTGCCGCTATCATTAAAGCAGTAATCTCCAGTTCATTTTCCCCCGGAGCAATTAAAAAACGATAACCTACCGCCGGAGTAAAAGGGGTCATTCCTAACAGTTTCGGATAGTATCTAATCCCTAAACGATGGGAAAGATCCGCCCATTGGTGGTCAAAGACAAATTCACCATAACTATGACTTTTAATATACAAAGGAGCGGCGGCAATTAACTCAGTACCGCGCCAAACGGTTAGATGAGCAGGTTGCCACCCCGTCCGTCCCGTGGCGCTGCCGGAAGTTTCGATATTATGTAACCATTCCCACTCTAGAAAGGGAGTAGTTAGGGGTTGAGCGAGAGCATCCCATTTTTGTTGGGGAATCTCACTCATTTTATCAATCCAAGCCACAGAATATTGAGGTTTAAGCTGTTCTACCATGGGACAAGATAAGTCAACCTTTTTATTTAAGGTAATCTAGTTTTGGGATTTGTGGGAATCTCGTTCAAGGGAATAATGTAGGAAAATTTCTGCTTCCACGGTTTCCACGCTCAAAAGTTGTAATTTTCTGGCAGAATCAGCCATAAATCCAGGGCCTCCCAGGGGAGTTGCCGCTTTATTGCCTCCTAACAGCAACGGACAAATGGTTAGATGGATTTCATCGATTAGATCTTCAGCTAAAAGAGAGGCAATTAATTCACCTCCTCCCAAAATCGCCAGCTTTTTGATACCTAGGGCGGTAAATTGACTAAAAATGGTCTTCCAATCGCCGCAGACTAAAACAAGCTCAAATAAACCCCGATTTTCCCATGCCGCCACTTTTTCCGCTGCCGTGATTAACCAGCGAGGGAAAGGCTGCTGAAAAAATTTCATCCGGGGATCAAGCCGGCCTGAATAAGAACAAACGATCTGTATCGGTTGCGGGGATAATCCCCGTTGTTGACGGTATGCGAGAAAATCGCTATGACGGATAGGAAGACTGGTGTGATAAGCACGCAGGGTGTTAGCACCGAATAAAGCGGCATCCATGCGCGATAAATGTTGTTCTAGACGCATTTTATCGGTAGCAGAGGCAAATCTGGCCGCTGACTGGTAAGCGTCGGCAATTTTACCATCGGCACTCATGGCTAAAATAACGGTGGTGTGAGGATGATTCATGGCAAATGATGAGGGATATCACCGGATCCGATTGGTGAATAGGCTAGTATAGTCTGGAGTTTGATAGCAAGAATCAAACCGATTTCTGCCCATGTCTATCGGTCAATCCTCCTTTCGTCGTATTCTGCTCTCTCGCCTACTCCTAGTCAGTGTACCTGTACTACTGATGGGTGTTTATGTCACCTATCGTAAGGCGCGATCGGCTTTTTTGGAAACGGCCCGTCAAAATCTCACCGAAAGTGCCATCAGAAAAGCAGACAATATTGAGCAATCAATTCAACTTTTGCAGGTCAATCTGATCACTGCGGGGGAAAGTCTGGTTTTAAAACAGGGAACCTTAGCCGAAAAACAAGCTTTTTTACAACAATTCACGGCGCAGCTTCCTAATCAGATTAACTGTGTGGAATTAATTGATATTAAAACCAAGAAACCTTTATTAAATCGAGCCTGTGAACCAGAAATTATCAAAGTTTTACCTCTGGAAAGATGGACAGAGAAACGGACTAGCTTTGCTGGAAACATCGAAAATATTTTAATTAAAAGTTTACCTCGACAACTTTTAACCAAATCTCCCAATAATAATCGTCAATTAGAATTAGTTTTTGCTGTTCCCATCTACGATAATCAAGGACAATTACAATCTAGTCTGATTCTGCAAACTTCTCTACTTTACCGTGAGAAGGTTTTACCCGGTTCTTTATCAGGTTATCCCGTGGTTATTTCTGAAAATGGCATTATTCTCGCTCATCCCTATTTTCATCGCATTGGTAGGCATATCAGTCAAGAAGCTGATGCTGAACGCCTCAATCTGATCATCAGTAATGCTGTTAAAGGTCGGCAGAGATTTCTCCATTTATTTTCTTTCGAGAAAGATGGCAAAGAATTAGTCGCAGGTTATAGTTCCCTCCCCAGTCCATTTACGGGAGAATCATCGCAAAAATGGATAGTTTTAGCCATTAGTCCCCTCTCCCAAGCTCTGGCTCCTCTACAACAAATTTGGGAGGCAATTTTTTATCTAATTTCTGGGTTATTATTAGCTTATTTAGTAACTATTGTACTGATTGCCAGGGATTTAGCTATACCTTTAGAAAAACTGCGAGATTATGCCTTAAATATTCAGAAAATTCCTTCCCAAAAGATTAGACCAGAAAACTTTAATATTCGAGAAATTAATCAGTTAGCCTCGGCCCTAGAGGGAATGCTCGAAAGGTTACGTCTTTGGGGAGAGGAAATAGTTAAGAGTCGGCAAGAAGCGGAAAATGCTAATCAATTAAAAAACCAATTTTTGGCTAATACTTCCCACGAATTACGCACCCCTCTTAATGGTATTATTGGCTCAATTCGTTGCGTTATGGATGGATTTTGTAACAGTGAGCAGGAGGAAAAAGAATATCTGCAACAAGCGGATAAGGCAGCCGTACATCTGTTGGAAATTATTGATGATATTCTCAGTATTGCTAAAATAGAAGCGGGCAAACTTTCTGTTAATCATGAACCAGTAGATTTACATCAAATTATCAATGAAGTTATTAATTTACAAACAGCTTCGCTGCAACGTAAGCACTTAAAATTCAATCTACTTTTTTGTCCAGAAATTCCTATAGTCTATGCTGATACTACTAAATTTAAACAGGTAATTTTGAATGTTATTTCTAACTCAATTAAATTTACTGATACAGGCACAATTTCTTTAATAACTCGCCTAGAAAATACACAGGCTATTATTACTATAATCGATACAGGAATCGGTATAGACCCCCAGCAGCAATCAAAATTATTTCGCCCCTTTGTGATGATTGATGGTTCCACAACGAGAAAATTTAGCGGTACGGGTTTAGGATTAGCTATTTCTAAGAATTTTATGAAAATGATGGGGGGAGATATTACTATCTCTAGTCAAGGTCAAGGTTTAGGAACAACTGTGGAAATTATTCTTCCTCTAGTGGGGGAAAAAAAGCTTGATTCTACCCCAGAGGAAAACTCATCTTTGCCGATTCTTCCCTCTCTTAAAAGCTAAAATATCTCTATTTAATTTCTGTAATTTATGAGGAATTTAGTTTATAATTCCTCTAAACTTTCTACAGGCAAATTAACCACCTGATAAGCACCAAAAACCTCGATCGCATCGGTATAATTGGTTAATTCTTCTAAAGTTGCCGCGATTAAATGCTGTTGATCTGGATTAATTTCTAGATCGATAAAAAATATGTATTCACCTAAAGATATTTTAGTTGGTCGCGATTCAATCCGAGATAAATTAAGCTGACGTTTGGCAAAAACTTCTAAAGGTTTCACTAAAGCACCCGGTTGATCTAAAACTTGAAAAGCGAGGGACATTCGCTCCCCTTGGGGATGGGAAGTTAAAGCCATTACCCAAAAACGGGTACAATTATCGGGATAATCATTAATTGGTTGTGTTAATATTGGTACATTATAGAGTTTTGCCGCCCGGGGGGAAGCAATAGCGGCCGAATTAGCCTCTCGATCGAGAATTTGAATCGCTTCTGTGGTAGAATTGGTGGGAATAATTGGCACGTTAGGTAAATTATTTTCTAGCCATTTTTGACATTGGGCTAAAGCTTGGGGATGGGAATAAACGGTTTTAATTTCTGTTAGCGATTGTCTGGGAGATAGAAGTGCATGGGAAATCGGTAAAACTAATTCTTGTTGAATCTGTAACCCAGGTAATTGCCATAAAGCATCAAGAGTCATTACCACACTTCCTTCGGTGGAATTTTCCACCGGGACTACTGCTAAATCGGCCTGATTTTGGACAATTGATCGCAAGGCCAAGGCAATGCTAGGATAGGGTATTAATTGACGAGGCTGGGGTGGTAAACTATTAGCAAATGCTAAAGCGGCTGTTTCTGAATAGGTTCCCACCGGTCCCAGATAAGCGATCTTTACAGTCATTTAGATTATCCCCGCAAGCAATTTTTTCTAGCTATTACAGCCATTCTCATAAATATCAAGTATAACCTAATTTGGTATTTACTCCTATCTCCTATCTGCTGAATTCTGCTATAATCATCTCAAGTCAGCTTCACTTTGTTTGATGGTCAATTGACTGATTTTTTGGCGATTTTCCTCGATGGTTAACCCTTGGGCTAAATCCCCCAATTCTTTGAGCAGATCATTAGTTAAGGAGAGAGATATTTGGCTATCCTGACCCGATAAATAGACAACTTTGGCTAATTCAGCCAGTTTAACTTTTTTGCTGGTGCGATTTTGGTAACTGACCGAAAATCCGTTAATCTCTGCAGCCTCTTGCTCAATCATTGCCGATTTTAAACGTTCCTTGAGATGTTCCATCTCTGTATCTAAAATCTTCCATTGCTGGTAAATTTCCCAATAACGATTAGTTAATCTTTTCAGATTCTCACCGGCAGGATCGGGAGTAATTAAATGGGAAAGCTGCAAAAGACGATGGTGGATTTGGGCCGTATATACGGGGTCTTTTTGTGCATATTCTAGCTGGGCAACAGTTAAAGGTCTTTTGCCCCAGTTTCCCCCCTGTTCAGTCTTATCAATAGGGGGAAAATGACAAAGACATTCAGCCAGGGTTTTTAGTTGATAATTGGGTAAAGGAGCAATATAGTAGGGAACCTTTTTAGCTAACTCTAGGGTACAGGTAATTTTTTTAACTTGGCTTTTACCGCCCAAAAATTTACAATCATAACTAGCATTGTGAAAAACCTTTTCTATCCGGTCAACCAGCATGATTTTAGTGATAAAATAGTTAGTAAAATCCGGTTGATCGAGAACATCCAAAATTGTCACCCGCTCCCCCGTTAAGTCCGTGGAATCAGCCAGAATTTGAATCAGAGACAAACGCGGAGTCTTGCTATTGTAATCGGCCACTTCCGTATCTAACCAAAGAATGGGAAAATGACAAAAGTGATCGATCGCATTACTAATAGCGTCGGATTCCGTTAAATAAGACATGGTTGCAGAGGCTGAAAAATGTATCAAAAAATCTTGATAGCAGTAGATTTATCAGAGATGGGGGAGAGTGTCTTTAAGGAGGCTGTATCCTTAGCCAGTAAGTACGAAGCTAACCTTCTACTACTGCACGTCCTTTCCCCTGAAGAAGATTATAGCCCTTTACCGATTCCACCCAACTTAGCCGATATTTACCCCGCCCAGGGTAATGATCTCACTCTCGATTTTTGGCGGCAACAATGGGAAGAATTCGAGCAGAAAGGGGTGGCCATGTTGCAAAAAAGGGCTAATCAGGCGGGAGAAATGGGTGTTAAGGGAGAATACCGGCAAATTTACGGTCATGCAGCCAAAACTATCTGTAAAGTGGCGCGAGAGGAAAATATTGATTTAATTGTCATTGGTCGGCGTGGGCGATCGGGTCTAGGAGAGTTATTCTTAGGTAGTGTGAGTAATTATGTTCTCCATCATGCCCCCTGTTCCGTCTTAATTGTTCAACATCGTCAGGGCTAAAAATTTCTGTCAGCGATTCCCCCCTAAAATCCCCAAACGATTAAAGGGAAAAAAGCGAAAAACCGCCCTACCAATCACGTTATTTTCCGGTAAAAACCCCCAGATATGGGAGTCATTGCTATTATTGCGATTGTCTCCCATGACAAATAAATTATTTTCCGGCACAAGCAAAGGCATTAAATTATATTGAGGGGATTCGAGAATATAATCCTCTGACAAGGGTTGATTATTCAGGTAAATTTTGCCCTCCTTGACAGCAATCACATCCCCTGCGGTGGCAATCACTCTTTTAATAAAAGCTTGGTCCTTTTGATATCCCTGTAATTGTAATTGTACCGGCGGTTCAAAGACGACGATATCCCCCCGTCGAGGAGGATGGAAATCGTAGGAAAGTTTTTCCACCACTAAGCGATCGCCCTGTTCTAAAGTGGGTAACATAGAATCGGAGGGGATAAAACGAGGTTCAGCCACAAAAGTGCGGATCAGCAGGGCTAAAACCAAAGCTATAGTGATAATTTGCAGATTTTCTCGAATAGAAGCCCAAAAACTCTTAGATTTGTCCTTATTAATTTCTTGCTCTTGCATTATTGCCCGGATGATGGTTGGTGTAACTTAGCTTTCGCTTGCTGCCAAAAAACTGTTAATTCCTCTAGTGTATAGTCATGGAGAGGCTTTTCTGCCACGGATTCCACTAGGGAAAAACGTTGAATAAAACGCAGATTAGTCTCTTGTAAGGCGATGCTGGGGTCCAAATCATACCAGCGAGCCAAATTGACAATAGTAAAGAGTAAATCGCCTAATTCGGCCTGTTGATGCTCTTTATCGCCCGATTCTAGGGACTCTTGCCATTCTGCTAACTCTTCGCCGAATTTTTCCCAGACTCCTGCGATATTTTCCCACTCAAAACCGACTCGCGCCGCTTGCCGAGAAATTTTCATCGCCCCGATCAAGGGTGGTAAAGTTTGGGCATAACGGGTTAATTTGCCGCTAATAGTCGGGTCATTTTTTTCCTCAGCTTTGATTTTCTCCCAATTTTGACGTACCTGTTCGGGATTTTCTAGGGATAGCTGCCCGAAAACGTGGGGATGACGACGAATTAATTTATCAGTGATGCCTCTAGCCACTTCTTCTAGGCTAAAATTACCCTCATCGCTGGCAATTTGGGCTTGTAAAACCACCTGTAGCAGTAAATCGCCTAATTCCTCGGCAATGGCAGTTTTATCACCGCTTTTAATCGCCGCTACCACCTCATAAGCTTCTTCGATAACGTAGGGAATCAGGGTTTCCGGGGTTTGGGCTAAATCCCAAGGACAGCCGCTTTCTGGATCTCGTAAACGGGCAACAACGCTGATTAAATGGTTTAATGCCGCTAAGATGGCCTTGTAACTGGGATTGTCGGTTTCTGGAAGGCTAGACATCGATTTTTTCCGGTTTTCTCGCCCATTATACCGGTTAGTTATCAGTTATCAGTGATCAGTTATCAGTTATCAGTTATCAGATGTGAGTTTTCAGTTAACTGATTACTGTTTAAGTAGTCTTGCAAAATAAATTTCCTAGTGAAGATAGGTAAGAGACAAGAGGCAAAAGGCAAAAGCTTTATCGAAATGTGTAACTAATTTTGCTTAGGTACTTATCAACCACAGCCAAAAAGCTCTCATCTCCCTATCTTCCTAATATTCAGTTACAGCCTTTCTCATAATAGATGAAGTTTAACCTAATTTGAGCGAAGACCTACCCCCAAAACGAAAACTTTGTACCTCACCATTCAGATAACTGCTTTAGTTCAATAACAATGAAAAAACCCGGTAAAACCGGGTTGCACTAGCTTGGAGTGTGTATAATCAACCGATAAGGCAGTTGAAAACTTAAATAAATCTAAATAGAAAAAAGGTAAGCAATTCCGCTGTAAGAAAATCAGATTTAATGAATCATCCCGCAAGTTAGGGGACAAGAAGCATAAACAGCTTGATGAGAAGTTTTTACCTCACCGTGTAACCAGTGCAGCCAGCTAACTTCATGGGGATGAACACCTTTTGCTGCTAACAAAGCGGCACTAATTAGGATAGCCAAAATGTTAATACCAATAATCATTCCCGCCACTAAAAGCACGGAACTAACCGGTAAAACTGACTGTAAGACAATCGCAGACAATGCCCCCACTGTCATCATTAATACTACTAAAGGAAATCCCACTACTAATAAACAGACAGTGAGGACGAAACTCCAGAGAAGAAAGCTTTTTAGCATTGCTAAAGAAACGTGGCCCCAGTTATTTCTTGCGGTTAATTGCATCTTCCTGACCTCTTACAAACTTGGTGGTCTAACTTTTCTGCACGTTGGCTCAAAGTTGATGAAGACCAGTATAGGAAAAACACCGAAGAAAATGAGCTATTCGCAATATAAATTTACAATCATCGCCGATCATCTATGTTATATGTATCGAACTATTACAAGAATCGGCCAGAGGTATCGAAAACTTTACAATCGGTTTCCCTTGATCCCCAATCCAGTTTCCTACTGAAATCCTTGATCCCCGTCGATAATCCTTTCTTGTCTCCCTGCCCTCAGATTTTTCCTCGTCTCCTTGTAACAAATATTTACAAGTACCTCTAGAATTCTCAGAAAATAAGTGGACGGGAGCGCCAGAGTGCCGAGTTGGGAGTGGGAAGTGGCAAAGGGTTATCTATTCTTGTTTAGATGTAATAACCTCCATCGGTCTGAGTAATTTATCCTCGATAGTAAATCCCTGCCTGACTATTTTTGTGATCGTCTGTTCTGCCAAATCGGGGCGTATTTCTCGCTCCACCACCTGACAAATAGTAAAATCTGGCTGATCAGCGGACAGTTCTATTTTCAGCACCTGACGTTTTTCTAGAATACTTAATAATTTTGTCTGTACACTTTTTAAAGATTTCGGTAATCTTTTCCAGACTCGCTCATCTGGTTCGGGTCGATCTTCTAAAAAATTTAATAACGATTCGAGGGTATCAAACACCTCTAATAGTTCTAAAAAAATCTGTTCTTTTTCCGATCGATTGTTCTCTCCTTGCTGCCGTAAAGCTTGTTTTAAACTTGCCTCCTCGTTGATTAAATTTACAATTAGGCTTAATAATTTATTTCTATCTTCTTGGCTAATTTTGTAATTATTCATCCTTAGTCCTCCCCAAAATTTAGGTCTTTGAGTATCGATGAAGCCAGTTCGCCAGCGACTTTTTTAAATTGTTCTTGATCGTAATTATTAATATCATCCATGCTATTTAAGATTTCTAAAGATGGTAAAGGTTCAGACAATTCCGAGAAAGACATGGTTTTCAAGCGTTGAACCAGAGGGAGATGAGGACGTAAATAATCGGCAACTATCCTATCTTGAGGATTCATTAATATCTTACGCGCTTTAGCTATACTATCCATAGAATAGCTACGTCGTTTCATAGCTAGACCAAAAGCTTTAGTGATTTCGGCAGTGGAAGCGGCTGGAGAAATTTCTAGAATATCGTAAGGATTACTATCTAAATTATCGTACATTCATCTAACTCCCATTAAATAATATGAAATAGTTTATATACTTCTCGAAACTCTGGATCGTCGGGGCATAATTCGTAAGCAGATCTAACAAGTTCTATTAGTAATTCTGGGGGTAATTTTTGAGAATTTTCTATTAAAAGAGTGAGACAGAGTTGGGCGGTGATGTGACGGAGTTTTTGCGATCTCGATCGTTTCGCCTTTTCGATCGCCTCGGAAAATCGATTGCGCTCCATCAATCGCCTTACCTCCCTTGCGTCTTTTCTAAAAATAATCTCCTCGATCAATTCGTTTAGTATGGCATTATTGTAATCTATCTGTTTTAATTTCTCCAGTTCGCTTAAAGCTTTGGACTCGTCTATCTTTTGCTCATCCAATCTCCCGACTATTGCCAAGGCTTGATCTCGGACGTAATACATTTTCGAGTTAAGGGTTTGTACTAACTCGTACCAATTTCTATTCATCCTTAATAGATTCTCGAAACCCTCAATCTCCTCCTGTAATTCTAGGTAAAGTCGATCGATCTCTTCAATCCATTCTGGGTGATTTTTAAGGGCTGTTTTCGCCTCTTTTAAAGGATTCTCGGCTTTTTGCCACTGTTTCTGTTGTAGATAATGACAACCTTGATGGAATGATACAAAAGTATTAGCTATCTGTTCGAGAGTAGATTGGCAGGTTAGGGGTTTTAAAGCCACCCCGCGAACCCGATCCCCCTGTAAACAGGCAGCCACAGATTCCCCCCAACGGGTATAGAGAGTCGCCCAGAATTGCTCAGGCAGTTTCACAGTATTTCTATCAGGGTGAGTCCGATACAACCCGGGTAGGATGGTTAACCCTTCGATCTGGATTCCCTCTAGAGGATGATCCCGTAATAACCCTAGGGCCACAGCATCGCGACGGTAAAGATCGCGAAGTTGCAGGTAGTAATTGAGGTCTTCTTTGGTTCGATCGATCAACTCCTCAAGTATTCGGGTTAATTGTGCTTCTAAGTCCCGTATATCACCGTCATCGATAACTTTCCAAACCACATTCCTGACACTGGTGTTAAGATTTAAATTCGCCGTAGCGGATAACCAGACGGGTATTAATTTCTCTAGGGTAGCGGGATTTTCTACCGCTCGATAATAAAGGGCGATTGCTAAATTGTGCAATGATTCCAGATTGCGTTTTTTTTCCCATTCCCTCTCGGCGTTGATAACGATTTTCTCCCGATCCTTAGATCGCCATAATTGCTGATCTATCCGAGGAAGGATATGACTATATAAATTATAGATAACTTGCGGATCATCGCCGAATTTCTCTAAAAACACCTCGCTTTTCGAGCGGGCTAATTCTAGGTTTTCTTCTGGAATTAGTTCTTGTATTTCCTGCTGTAGAGTTAATTTTTCCCTTTGGCTATATCGGCTGAGCAGCTCTATCTGTTCTTTAATTTCCGGTCGATCGATCTTTTTCCATTCCCGATGCGCTTTCCTCCATTCCTGTAATCTCGCATAACCGTAACCCCGGAAGTAGATCGATTCCCTATCTTCGATTCCCTCTAATTGTTCTATTCCCTCTCGATAGTTCCCCGCTTTAATATTGGTTATGCCTAATCGCCGGTTTATATCGATTAATTCCGGTGTTATGAGTAGGGCTTTTCGATAGTTATCTATCGCCTTGTTTAGATCGCCGTTTTTTTCGGCAGCCACTCCCTGTTCAAAATAATTGAAGGCGATCGTTATCTGTTCTACTTTAGTTAATAGGTTTTTAACGTCCAGTCGCTGGAAATCTGCTAGGGCTTGATTTATTAACTCTCTCGATTGTTTTAGTTCTCCCTGTCGGGCCAATTCCTGAGCTTTTTTCAGTCTTACTTGACAGATATTTTCTTGCTCTACCTGTAATCGACATTTCTGGATTTCTAAACGGATTCGGTGATGGGAATAAAGAGCCTGTGCGCTTTCCAGTACCCCTAAAGCCTTCTTAAAATATCTCCGATTTCCCAACTCCTTGCCCTGTTTAAAAAAATCCAGAAATTTTTTTCTTTTTTCTAATTCTTGTTCAAGATTTTTCTCTAAAGATCTTAACTTAGGATCATTAATTAATTTGTTAGCCTCTTGGTAAAATTTTAAAGCCTCCGATAACTTGCCTATCTCGAAAGGGTTCCCCGTATCATCAGCCTGTAATTTTCTCCCTTGATAGGCTAGTTCTCTGCCCTTTTTTATTTCTTCTATTCGTCTATAAAAAACCAATAAAATCAAAACAAATGTAGTGATAGAAAAATAAGTGATAAAATTCTTATCTAAAGCCAACCAATTTTTGAGGAAAAAGAGGATACATATAATGACAAGTCCGCCACCCAATCCAGTTAATATTTCTAATTTTCTTGACCAATAGTTATTGTCTTTATTAGTAGGAAACCCTAAAAAAACAGCCTTTAAACTAATGGCGAGAAAAAAAGCTAAAACAAATCCAATAGCATAGCCCAAGAAAACTAACATAATATTCCTACTGGGTAAAATTAACAGGATTTATCAGAGTTGGGAATCAATAACTTTTCACCGACCTCGAGAGAATCGAGCCGATCGAGCAAAAAGGGATTAGCCTCAAGTATGGGAGATAATAGAGACTCATTCCCGTAAAAACGTTGAGCGATACGAGATAGAGAATCACCCGCTCTAACCCGATAGTTAAACCCATCCACGCAGACAGTTTTAGTCAGCTGCTTCGATGGCTCGATCAGTTCCCCAACAGGAGGGGTAACGGGACTAGATTCGGTGACAGGGAGTAGGGAACGGGGGAATAGATTAGAAGCGATAGCACCCAGAAAAATCCCCGAAATTAACAGCAAAAGAGCCAATCCCAGTAATAAACCACGGCGGTTAGTTGCAGTCCGATTATCGACAACGGGGGATAGTTCCATTAAAAGACGTAGAGAGGATAAATCCGTCTCGCAATTGGGGCAAACATTCCCCTCCACGTTCGATCGTTGACAAACGGGACAATTAATTTTACTCATAATTAAAATCGGGTTAATCCAGTGGCCACATTGCCTGTGGGTAATTCGATCTCGCAATTCTGGCGAACTTCCGGTAATAATCGCTGTAATTCTCGTTCCGCCGTTTCTCGATCCCCCGCTTGCAACGCGGTGATAACCCCTAGGAATTTTCTCGCCATACTATCCGCGCTGGCTTGATTTACCACTCCAGTACGGGTGATGACGCTACGACACAATAGCAGCAGCAGCAACAATTCGGATAAATTTTTCCTCTCCTGTAGTGCTGTTTCATTTAATCGCTGTATAGCCGAGAGATTACCGTTATTGATAGCTTTATTTAAATCTTCGATCAGTTGCTCGATGCGTGCCTTTTGTTCTTCCGGAACCAGAATCTGACAGTATTTTAAAACGAAGTCGAACTCGGAGATCAAGATTTGACCCTGACTACTATCCTCGCAGGAGTAAGTTTTTAACTCCCGTAATTTTTCCCTGGCCACCTTGACCCGATCTTGCCGCGATTTTCCATCCTCTCCGCGGATTTGATTGGCCGCCCGAACTATTTCCCCAGCTATTTGATAGACGTATTTGGCCCCCACCTTGGTTAATAACTCCTTACGGTTCATCTCCTCGATACTTTCTTCTACCTGTCGCGAGATCTCCTCGTCCTCACCCCCGCGGGAAAAATCGGAACTCACTTTGATCGAGGGGTCATTTTTTAAACTTGCCACCATCGATAGAGAATTATTCTGTTCGTCTAGGGAAACGGCTAGTAATATTTCTGTGCCCTTTGGATAGGGTCGATCGAGAGCTAACCACATTTCGCCAATTTTCTCGTCGCACTTCTCCCCGGTACTTTCTGCCCGCACCCGATCCGGACTATAAAATTTAAAATGGATCAGACTCTGATCATCCGCTTCGGTTTTAAAAGTTTTGATGGTTTTAACGGGTAATATATCTCCCTGTCTGATGATCAGCTCTTGGCTGCCGTCGGCCAAATGGATACAGTAATCACGCGATACTGTCATCACCTTCTCTGTTAAACCAGCAGCCACGATCGCTGCTCCCTCCGCTACTGCATACATCGGCCGTCGGTGAACTACCACCCTCTCGCAACCGAAAACTTTTTTAACTTCCTCTTGCACGAAAGGAATCTGGGAGGAACCCCCCACTAATAACACCACATCGATCAGATCTTCGGGATAGTCGGAATACCGGATCGCTTCTTGACAGATGGCGATCGTTTTCTCCACTAGCGGCCGGATCATCTCTTCAAATTCACTCCTCTTAATCGTCACGGCAATGGTGATCGCCATACCCATCTCATCGATCAGCGGGGTCGCGGGGATAATGGTGGCACTTTCAGCACTACTTAAATCTATCTTTGCCCTCTCTACGGCGCTCTTGAAATCCCCTAAAAATCTTACTCTTTGATAATGGGGCATCGCGGCGATCAGAGCGTCCACATCCTCTAGATCTTCTTCTTGTGCCACTTTTTCCTTGACAAATTGCATTAATTGTGCATCTATATCATCTCCTCCTAACCAGAGATCCCCAGCTTTCCCCGATTCTATAAATTGATTTCCTGCGGCGGTGATCAAACAAGAATCGAAAGTACCGCCACCGAAATCGTACACCAGTATGTTTTTTACCTCCTCCGAATCCGGTTTATAACCGTAGGAAATTGCCGCCGCGGTCGGTTCCGAGAGTAACTCCCGGGCGATGATACCAGCCCGTTTTGCCGCCATCTTGGTGGCGTGACGCTGTTTATCGTTAAAATAGGCGGGAATAGTGATCACAGCTTCCTGTATCCTGCTTTTCTGACCGTTAGCCCCTTGATAATTCTGGGCATTAGCTACTACTTTTTTTAAAATCTCGGCCGATATGTCTTCCGGTTCGTATTCCTTGCCCCCTAACCATACCGATAGACTATCCTCCGTACCCCAGCTCGAGCGAGTGACTTTATAGCTTAAACGGGGTATTTGTTCCTGAACGATAGTATCGCTAAAACTCCTACCCATCAAACGCTTGATCGACATGATCACGTTTTCTGGGTTCGCCTTGATCTGTCTGTAGGCTTCTTCTCCAACGATCAGCCCCTCTCCGGCTAGGGAGACGAGCGATCGGGTTAATTTTCTCTCCGGAGGCGAGTTATCTGCGGCGGTCACTACCTCCACCCCCGCTAATTTAAATGCCGCTACTGAATTTGTCGTACCCAAATCTATCCCGACAATATTACCCATCGGATACCTTCATCTTTTCTAAGATTGCTCTTAATTATACCCATGATTACTCTATTTATTAAAGGAAATACTATCTATCGTTAATAGATTTTATTCTATACATATTAACCAATGCACATATAGTTGATTTTTGGCAAATTCTCGGGATTTTTTACCGCATTTATCAACAAGATCAAGCCGTTTCCTCACTCCATCCTACATAGGGTTTGCTGAATAAATCTAAAAACCTTGTTGGGTAAGACTTTTAGCAGCTATTCTCATTTTGAAACGATTTTGCGTTGTTTCAGCGATCTAGAGATTCGTTAAGAATTATTAACCCCTCTAGGTGCAAGGGTTTTAATGTCATGAAACCTTAAAATGAGAATTGCTAGACTTTTAGACTTTTTTCCCCTCAAAAAGTGCCAGCACTTGGAGTGATCGGGGGGAAAATTCCGGGACTTTTTCCCTGAAAATTAGGTAGTTGACCACCTGAAAATCGGTAAAACCCTACACCCCACACCCCACACCCCACACCCTGCCCCCAGGAAAAACTTTTTCAGCAAACCCTACATAAATAATCATTGCCCCTTGTCTCTTGCCCGACTCCTGCTCGGCTTTTCTTTGTCACAGAATTGACATCTGGCTGTTATAGTCCTGACAAATGAGAGTTATATGCTGAAGTTAATCCAGCAAAGGAATAAATCATTTCCCCTAGCCTAGCTTTCCTCAAGCTGCCCACACAGGGTCTAGGGGAAGTTTATTTTTCTGTAGATTTTACCCGTTCTTTGCTCACCACAGGATCAATATAAATCCCCGTCCCCGTGCCTTTACCTCCCATAAGGAAAACCGCTACCCGGCCAGAAAAGAAATTTTTTCTAGAACTTGTCAAGCCTTGACAACAGGGAAGATAGTCAGGCAGACTAACCTAAAAGGGTTTTTGGAGCGAAAATATAGTTTCTTGCCTTTCTGTCTCCCTAAACAGGGTCTTAGCTCTGATGGCGAGCATAATCATCCTGAAAACGGACTATATCATCCTCTCCTAAATATTCCCCATTTTGCACTTCAATTAACACCAATTTGATCACCCCGGGGTTTTCCAGACGGTGAGCGGTACACTGCGGCACATAAGTGGACTGATTAGAACCGAGAATTTCTTCGTTATCTCCACAGGTGACTTTTGCCGTCCCCGAAACGACAATCCAGTGTTCACTGCGATGGTAGTGCATCTGTAAACTGAGACGATGACCCGGATTCACTTCAATCCGCTTGATTTTATAACCGGGACCCTCTTCTAGGGTGGTGAAAGAACCCCAGGGCCTAAATTCTGTTGCTGCCGATTCTACGCTCGAAATAAGCTGAAATGGTGCCACATCTTGGGATGCGATCATTATATTATGTCTCCATTGCTAGGTCTGATCTTAGTCCAAGATAGCAGCAAAAACCCTAGATGGCATCTAAATCAGTGATCGGTTGATCACTGATTCACTCTTCGTCGCTGTTGAGAATACGGGGAACCCGGAAATAATCCCCTTCCGGGGCCGGCGATTCCTGCACTAAGACCTCGTGATCGGGATAAAGTCTATTACTATCGGCGCGAGTAATATTTTGAATTTCGATCGCTCGCGTGGTGGGTGGCACATTTTCCGTGTCTAATTCGCTTAACTGCTCGAAATAATCCAGTATCCCGCTTAATTGCAGCGCAAATTGTTCTTCTTCAGCGCTGGTAATCTCTAAACGGGCTAAATGGGCGATTTTTTCAACTGTAGCTCGATCGATCATGGGAGAAATGGGGTAATGATGAATGATGAATTATGAATTGGGGAGTGGGGGAGTAGGGAGAATAAATAAAAGCAATTTCCTGACTCCTGTCTCCTGACTCCTCAATTTAAAAGAAAACATCAATTTCCGATCGCCCAGTGATTTTCAGCCAGTTTTGGGCTTCAATGTAGTTATTGGGGGCTAATCGGATGGCTTGTTTCCAGTATTCTGCCGCTTTGTCGTAGAGTGCTTCTGCTTCGGCCTGTTGTCCGTCTTCTCTGGCTTTTTCCCCTTGAAAATGGTAAATAACAGCGATATTATTCAAGGCGGAAGGCATTCTGGGATTAAGTCGGATAGCTTCTTCGTAGTATTCTAAGGCCTTTTCATGCTCGCCGTTACTAGCGTGGATAATGCCGATATTGTAGAGGATATAACTGCGATCATTAGGATCCTCTTCTAATGTTAAAGCTTCATAGTAATTATCGAGGGCTTCGGCGTATTCGCCGTCAGCTTGCGCAGACATCCCATCGCGATAATAAACAAAAGCCTCCTTGGCCTTTTTATTGGCGGGGAGTATCTTTAAAATGATATCCGCCATGACGGTAAAAGATTTATCAATAAAGTTATCGTTACGTTGAGTGCGTGGCATAGTTAGGTCGAGTGGGCGATCGAGATGACTATCTACCTTTATAGCACTCGCCGGCAATTCTAGGGCTGTTTTTCTAGTTTTTCCTGCCAGGATGACGCGGCTTTAACCAAGATTTTGAGTAAGTAGGTCGGACTTTGGGTACGAAACCTAATAAATGCCCTGTTACGGGATTATCCTATCATCCAACCTACTATCCAAAGATTAAGCTCTTTTTCTCAAACCAACGCCCGCTAAGCCCAAGCCTAACAGAGCCAGGGAGGCAGAAGGTTCGGGGATTGATTTAAATGAAATCTCATTGAAGCCAACACGTTGTGCGTCACCATAGTTGCTGGTGATATTCAATCTAACATGAGTGGCCTTGACCAGGTTAAAATTGATTAATTCTGGACCCCCAGGAGTAGTACCTCCTTGTGCGAAGGTGCCAGTCCAAGCACTAGTGAAAGTCGTTCCGTTGGTGGAGTATCCAAGGCTCGCGTTTCTAACTCCAATAGTGGTGGAATCAGCTCCAGTAGTATTCCAGAAACTAAATCCAATCAGATCAGTGGGAACAGTACCGAGCTGAAAAGTAATGCTGATGACATTACCAGCTGCCAGTTGGGCACCGGCGGTGTTAAACGACCGCCAAGCATTAGCACTAGACGAGACAGCGTGTACTCCCCCCAGACTTGGTTGGTTGCCGGGCAACCCGCTCCCATTGGTGACATTGGCTAAGGCCCAATTTGAGCCGGTACCGGTCAAACTCGTGGCCGTGACGCCAGTAATCAGTCTGCCAGCTTGGGCGTTTTGTGCCACCCCTAGCATTAGTCCGAAAGTGGCAGTGGATAACAAAAGTGATTTAGTGGTTAGTTTCATCATGAAATCTACTCAAGAAGGTAAAGTTAAGTAAAGCCGAGCGGATATGGAATATCCTCGCATATTCTATTCGCTTTTTTTCTTCTCGTCTGTTACTTTTGATACATTTTTTCAATCTTTATTATGTTATTGAAGGAGGACGGATGCGGATTTCGATTTTTTTTCTCCCGTCTGTTACTTTTGATACAGTTTTTTAATCTTTATTATGATAGACAAGGAGGCGGACGCAGAGACACAGCCTGGTAGTGTCGCCCACTTCGGTGTTAGGGTTTATGTCTCCACCGTCGTGGGCGGGTCAGTCAATGATTATATTGTAATACAAAGCCGTCCTCAAGGGACGGGGTTTCAGACCTAAAAATTTCGATGAGATTCTGGCATTGTGGTTTTGCTATTGTCCCCATCGGAGAATAAATCATCGCTAAATAGATCATCAAGGGTAAATTCTTCGTCAGAAGGCAGGGATTCTAGATCGCTCACTCCCGCATCATCCCACATACTAAAGAAATCTAGTTCCTCTTGGTTGCTGAGAACAGATTGGCGATTAGATTCAACTTTAGGGGTTTCTTCAGCAAAAGGCTCGAATAGTTCGGGGCTATTGCTGTCAGTAATATCGGCAAATAAGTCATCTAGAGAATTTGGGGCAGCGGCGAATTTTTCTGATTCAGTGGCTAATAAATCAGGGAACCCCGTGTCACTGCCAACGGTTTCTTGACTGTAGATCTGATCGTAATTACCCGATAATTCTTCTAGGCTACCGATCATTCTAGTTTCTTCCTCTTCGCCAAACCTATCCATCTCAGGAGTGAATTCTGCTGCCAAATCTAGATTTTCTTCAGTGATAAAACCATCAAAAGTATTGATTTCACTGGCAAATTCTGGCTCATAAACTGTGGTTTCTAGCATCGTTTCAGGAGCAAATTCCGTTTCCAATCCTAGATTTTCTTCAGTGATAAAACCATCAAAAGGATTGATTTCTTCCCCAGGTTCGATTGTTTGGTTGGCGTTTTGTAGTTCTAAGAGTTGGCTTTGATAACCCTGTTCTAGTTGTTTAATTTGCGACTGATAGCCGTTTTCTAATTCTAGAATCTGCGCCTGTTGACTTTGACGCAGGGCTTCCATTTCTGCTTGCTTCCCGTCGATAATCTCTCGAATTTGACTTTGATAGCTTTGGCGCAATTCCTCGATTTTAGTTTCGTATTCCTGTTCAAGTTCCTGAATTTGGGTTTTATAGGCAACTTCCATGGCTTGAACTGGATTTGCGCCGGCTGCCTCTTGTAAACGTCTTTGGCTGTCTTCTAACTCTTTTTGCAATTTAGCCACTTCTTCTTTATAGGTGGCTTCGATATTGCCAAACTGTCCTTTGGTATCTTCTAACTCCGCTTCGGTTTCACCTAAAGCCGCCTGAATTTTCTCCTGTTTTTGCAGTGCTTCCTTGATTTTTCCCTCTTGCAGGGCATATAAAGCTCCACCCCCGATCGCACCTCCACCGACAAAACCGATTAAAATATCGACGATACTCATTATGGAATTCCTCCTCTAGGAAAATCTACTTCTAATATGCCTAATCTCAGACGATAATTGACAAGGGACAAAGGTGGTTAGTATTTTCCGCCGCTCTCGCTGCCGATTGCTTTTGATTGTGGCAGCAATTATCGGAAAAAGAAAGAAAATATTAAGTTTTTTTCTCGGCAAATATGGTGAGGTACAAAGTCTCTGGTTTTAGGGAGCTGGTTGTCGATGCTAAATGCTGTCACACCGCATCGCTGTTCGCCAAGACATTTCACTGAGGCTGCATTTCCCGATAAGCTTGATAAACGCCGCGCACGTTGTACCGATTGAGAAAAATGCGGGCAATTTCTAGGGCTAATTGCGGTTTACCTCGATCGATTAACCATTGTAACAGCGGAGAGAGGCTGCGTTCATTCAGAGTTCCGCCTAGGGAAAGTAAACCCCACAACAATCGGTGAATCCAAGTCATTTGAATCATCATCCGCACTTCCCAGGTGGGATGTTTTTGATAAAAAAGCACTCCCATTCGTCCCCGTTGAATTTCCTTATCGATGAGATTGGGAATTTGAGCGAGATTAAAGGGGGGATGCCAATGATAACCGACGGCTTCAGGACATTTAATTAATTTTAGTCCTAATTGCTTCAATCTCACCCCTAATTCCAAGTCTTCCCAACCGTAGAGTTGAAACTGGGTGTCGAATAATCCCGCTGCTAATAACCATTTTTTAGCGATCGCTACGTTGCCCGTGGCAAAATAGGCGGCGGAGAAGTCGGTGATTTTATAGGGTTCACTGGTGGGATGCTCGAAGTTACAGGTATTAATGACATTGCCGTAGGTAAATAAGCGATCGCTGCCGAGACTGGCTGCCCCAGCAGTTAAAGCGTCGGCGTGGGCTTGCAAAAAATTTTCTGTCACCACTAGATCGCTATCAATAAAAATAATCGTATCACCACGAGCTTTTTCTACCCCCAGATTCCTAGCGATCGCCGGTCCGCCGTGATCCTGTTGCCACAGTTGCAGGTGGGGTAAATTAGCCTTTTGAGTTTCTAGCCAAGCGATCGTCCCATCGGTAGAACCATCATCGACAACGACTATTTCGTAGTTTTCCACCTTATTATCGGTTAAACGCTGATTTTCTAGAGCGATTAAACATTTTTTTAAAATTGCTTGGCGATTGTAGGTAGGGATGACAACACTGATCAGCACGGGCATTCGGGGGTCAAGATTACCGTTTTAGCTTACCAAATAACCTCGGTTCCTTGATTAGACCTCCTGCAAAAATCAACAATCTTTATTCAGGAGGCAGGATTCAGGAGGCAGGATTCAGGAGATAGGGTGATAGGGTTTTGGGGTGATAGGGTTTTGGGGTGATAGGGTGATGAGACAGCTTCCCCACTTCCCTACTTCCCCACACCCCACACCCTACACCAGATGTAAGGAACTCCGGGAGGAGGATTAAGGTCAACTGGGAACATTGATTTTAAAAAATCGGTGATCATGTTATCCTCTGAATGTGTTGTGTGAGGGAAAGAATCGGCCATGGTAGCTTCTCTATCGTATCAAAATGGGCAAAAAGCTCGATCGCATCCCCTGTTATCCTTAGGGGGTTTAATCGAATTACCGTCATCACCCCTGTTCGGCACGGACGGAATTCGCGGCCAAGTGGGAGAATTATTAACTGCCCCCCTAGCGCTACAAATCGGATTTTGGGCGGGACAGGTATTAAAAAATCAAGCTGGTGTCACCAAACCAGTAATTATCGGTCAAGATTCCCGTAATTCCAGTGATATGTTAGCTAATGCTATCACTGCGGGTTTAACCTGGGCGGGAATAGAAGTCTGGCAACTGGGATTATGTCCCACTCCCTGCGTCGCCTATTTAACCAGAGAAAGCGAAGCGATGGGGGGGATCATGATTTCTGCCAGTCATAATCCTCCCGAAGATAACGGCATTAAATTTTTTGACAGCAGCGGTTTAAAGTTATCTGGCAGTTTAGCGGCACAGATAGAAGCGGGTTTAAGGGGCAATTTAGAATTAGCCGATAAACCAGTAAATTGGGGAAAAGCGACTTTTTGTCCCGAATTAATCCAAAAATATTATCAAGCTGTCATTGCTTCCGTCGGGACGGATATTAACCTATCGGGATTAAAAATAGTTTTGGATCTAGCTTGGGGGGCAGCCGTTAACCTAGCACCTTTAGTATTCCAAGCTTTGGGGGCGGAAGTTATCTGCCTACACGATCGAGCCGATGGCGATCACATTAACGTTAATTGTGGTTCTACCCATTTAGAAAGCTTACAGGCGGCGGTGATCAATCAGCAAGCGGATTTAGGGTTTGCCTTCGATGGCGATGCCGATCGAGTCTTGGCCGTGGATAGTCAGGGTAGAGTAGTAGATGGCGATTATATCCTCTATTTTTGGGGTCGTTCCCTCCTGGAAGCAGGACAGCTACCCGATGGGTTATTAGTAGCAACGGTGATGGCTAATTTAGGCTTTGAACGCGCTTGGCAAAAACTGGGGGGTCAATTCTTACGTACTGCCGTAGGTGATCAGCACGTTCAGGCGCAAATGTGGGAAACTGGAGCCATGCTAGGGGGTGAACAATCCGGCCATATTCTCTGCCATCATTACGGAGTTTCCGGGGATGGAATGCAAACCGCCCTACATTTAGCGGCTTTAGTGCAGAAATCGGCGGTTTCCTTGGCTAATTTAGTCGATCATAGCTTTGTCACCTATCCGCAGATTTTACGCAACGTGCGGGTGGAAGATAGAGAAGTGCGACGTAATTGGCAGCAATGTGAACCTTTGCGGCGGGAAATCCGCCAAGCTGAGATAGCCATGGCAGAAAAAGGCCGAATTTTGGTGCGCGCTTCCGGAACAGAACCGTTAATTCGGGTAATGGTGGAAGCAGAAACCCTAGAATTGGCCAGTTTTTGGACAGAAAGGCTCGTGGAAGCGGTGCGAAGCTATCTTTTGTAGTCGATCGAGGGGAACAGGGATTATAATGCCCTTAGCCTAGCGTAGCAGGGGATAATTATGACTGGACTAAGTATCGATCGCAAGAAAAAAAAGAATAAACAAGGCGAAACAAAAGCCGATAGTCGCCCACCTAACATCAAAGAGAAACTTGCCCTAAAAAAAGAAGAAAGGCAAAAGAAACAAAAGTTAACAGGGTTGATTGTTTTTGCTATTTGTGCAGCAATTTTGATCGGATTACCCCTCAGCTTATTATTTGATCCCAAGATAGGAGCTACAGTAAGTTTAGCCTTGATTTCAGGAGCTTTCTCCTTTAGCTTTCCTCGCACGGCTCTTTGGGCATTTATTATCTATGTCCCCTTCAATGGCACTGTCATCTATTGGTTGGGGGGTAGTCCAATCCTCCAGATCAGTAAAGATATCTTTTATGTACCCGCTTTAATCGCCTTAGTTTTAGAATGTCGAAAAAAGCAATTACCAATTATTGTCCCGAAACAATTGGGTGCAACTCTATTATTAATCTTTGTTTTCTGTGTAGTCTGTCTATTAGCCGTCAATTTACAGAGACAATTTCTGCCCACTTGTGAATCTGTAGAAGGAATGAGAGTTTTCAGAAACGGCTTTTTGGTTCCGGTTCCCTGTCGGATAAGTGAGCCTTTTCTGCAAGGACTATTAGGATTTAAAGTTTTGCTAGGTTATATTCCCTTGATCTTCTGCACTTATTACTTAATCAAAGATAAACCCACCCTATTATTTTTTGGTCGTCTTTTGGTGACTTTAGTGATTATTTGTTGTGTTCTGGGACTAATGCAATACTGGATGCTGAAAACAGGTCGTTGTGAAGGAACTAGAGGCTATGTGGCCGATGCACTATTCAAAGCCACCTTAGAGGCAAGGTGTTTGGTTGGTGGGGGATTAGTGTATAGTCCAGAAGTGAATATGATCCGCCTACCGGGTACTTTTGTTTCCCCCTGGCACTGGGCTTGGTTTTTGGTCTCTAGTGCCGTAATTTGTTATGCCAGTGCCTTTAGTGAAATTTCCCAAAAATGGCGACTAGCAGCCCTAGTGGGTTTAACCCTAGTTTTTATTAATGCAGTGGTCTCCGGACAAAGATTAGCTTTCTTTGCTGTGCCGATGATTGTTGGTCTGCTGACGATTCTTACGGGACAAATCGCTAACTTAAAAAGATTTTTGCCGATCATTTTTGCCGCCGCTTTACTTCTAGCTATCGGTTTTTCTTTCCTTAACCCCGATTTTGTCCAACAACGCTACGATAGTGCCATCAGCCGTTGGCAACAGGCTCCCCCCACCGCTTTTCTTCAAGATCAGTTGGATTTTGCTATCCGTAATCAGGGCGGTATTTTAGGTCGTGGACTCGGTGTGGCCACGTCTGCTGCTAGGGTTTTCGGTGATATTTCCTTTGTGGAAACCTATCACACTAAAGTTTTATTCGAGTTGGGATACATTGGTTTTGCCTTGTACATGATATTCATGACCCATCTAGTTTATCTGGCCTTCCGCACCTATCGTTCCCTCAAAGATCCGACTCTGCGAGGTTTTGCCGGTAGTTATTGGGTTTTGCTGCTCTTTGTTGCCTATCTTCCCTATTGGTATGCCCTCGATACGGATCCTGTGGGCGTTTATTACTGGATATTCGCAGGAGTAATTTTTAAATTACCCGTGATCGAAAAACAGGAAAAAGAAGCCAAAATTCTAGCGGGAGAAACCGCCACAAAATCCTCCAAAAAGGGCTTAAAATTTAAACGCAAAGGTGTTTCTTTAGCTTGAAATATGGGTGCTGGGTATTTCAGTTATCAGTTATCAGTTATCAGTTATCAGTTATCAGTTATCAGATGTGAGTTTTTAAGTGTGCGGTTTTCTACTGTCTTTTTACTGATTACTGTGGTTCTTCGTTACTTGGTATGGTTCGATCGGGGGGCATAAATCGACTAAATCCTTATCTGGCAAGAGATTTAATTGATTAGTTCGCTCTAGATCAAAAAAAAATTAACAAAAATCGCTAAATGCCTTTCTATATAAGGGTTACATACCTTATAACCCCCGTCCATTGCATAAGACAAACCGAAGAACCATTAAATAGAAGTTTTCTACTGTCTTTTTACTGATTACTGTTTACTGATCACTGATTACTGCTATGAATTTTCCCTCGATTTCTGTCATCATACCCACCTATCGACGTGAAGAACCCCTTAAAGATACTCTCGATGACCTACTCAAACAAGATTACCCCAATTTTGAGGTATTAGTTATCGACCAAACCGCTACCCATAGCCCCGCCATACAATCCTATCTAGAAAATCTGGCTAATCAGCACAAAATTAGCTGGTATCGGCTAGATTGGGCGAGTTTACCCGGTGCCAGAAATTATGGAGTCCGTCGGACCCAGGGCGATATCGTTCTTTTTATCGATGATGATGTGCGGCTACCGGATAATTATCTCAAAGCACATAGTGAGAATTTTGTCAAGAATCCTGAGATAGGTGTAGTGGCCGGTCGGGTATTCGATCGCATGAAATTGGGTGACTCCCAAAAAATGGTGACAGATACCAGCAAACCCTACGAAATCGACTTTTTACCCCCCCAAGCCATGGATCCCGGCATTGCTTGGTATTACATCGATCTTGTCCACACCACTAAACCCCAGCAGGTAATCTCGGCCCGGGGCTGTAATATGTCTTTCCGGAAGGATATATTTACTAAATACGGCATTTGGTTCGATGAACGCTTTCGTGGCAGTGCCGTGCGCGAGGAATCGGATTTTTGCTTAAGGTTACGCCAGACTCCCTATCATGTCTGGTACGATCCCACCGCTTATCTGGTTCATTTAGGGGAAGAAACCGGCGGCTGTCATGATATTAGCACTCGTTCTTTGAGTTATCAGACGACTTTTTATCATAATCACTTTCTGATGGCCCTGAAAAATCTCACTCCCGCTCAACAATTGCGACTCTACGCTAAATTATTTGATTGTCACGTTCTTGGCAATCCTCCCTGTAATAAAGGTGGTTCCCCGATTAAAATCCTTTCTAGGGGAATTTTTTATAGTTTAGGTTTTCTGGATGCTCTGAAAACTCAAGTAAAGTCCCTCTGGAATGATGGCCAAATTTATACAAAACTAGATAATCTATGAAAATTTTAGTCGCTAGTCATACATATATAGTTGATCTCAACTGTGAGAAACTGCGCGCCCTGACAAGATTAAATCCCAATATTGAGGTTACTATTGTTGTTCCCCAACGTTGGCAACCGGGAGGAGTCCAAAATAAAATTATTGAAAGTCAACCGAAAATAGCCGATAATTTCCGAGTCATTCCTATCTCTAATTTTAGCCAGAATAACCAAGCTTTATTAACTTTTGGTGTTGATATAATTCCTTTGTTGCAAAAATTTAGACCTGATATTATTCAGGTGGAACAGGGTTCTAAATCTCTCGGTTATGCACAATTTATTACTCTGAATCGTCTCTTAAATCTCCGGGCTAAAAATGTATTTTTTACTTGGTGGAATCTTCCCTATACTCCTAAATTTCCCATCTCTTGGTTAGAAGCTTATAACCTGAAAAATACCGATGGTTTAATCGCCGGTAATCAGGACGGAGTAGATGTTTTAAAAGAACGGGGTTACAGGGGTAAATACACCGTTTTACCACAATTAGGCGTGGATGAAGTTCTTTTTTCCCCCAGCAAGCAACCCGATTTAGCCCGATCTTTAGGCATTGAAAGCAATGAATTTGTGATTGGTTTTGTCGGTCGTTTTGTGGAAGAAAAAGGCATTCTAACGCTGATTAAAGCTGTAGCTAAATTAACAGGTAAGTGGAAATTATTACTGTTAGGTCGGGGCATCTTGAAAGATAAAATAGTCAGCGAAGCTACAGCCGCAGGAATAAGCGATCGCTTGATGATAGTGGAAAGTGTTCCCCACGATCAAGTAGTTAATTATATTAACCTGATGAACACTTTAGTTTTGCCTTCAGAAATCACCTATCAGGTCAAAACTTTAACGGCCGTCGGTTGGAAAGAACAATTCGGTCATGTTTTAATTGAAGCTATGGCCTGTCAGGTTCCTGTTATTGGTTCTGATTCAGGAGAAATTCCCTTTGTTATTGCTGATACGGGGTTAATTTTTCCCGAAAAAGATGGGGAAGCACTGGCTAAATCTATACAAACTCTCTTAGATAATCCCAGCTTCGCTCAAGAATTAGGCCAGAGGGGTTATCAGAGAGTAATGACCAATTATACTAATAAAGCCCTCGCTCAAAAACAATTGGATTTCTATCAACAATTACTCCTTCGGTGATGGGGAGATGGGGAGATGGGGAGCAGGAAGAAAAAAGCTGATAACTGATAACTGATCACTGATCACTGATCACTGATAACTGATCACTGGTTATGAACCATTCTTGACATCCGCTAGTCTAAACGGACAGGCATCCAGCGGGGGTAATGATCAGGGTGATAACCGAGAAGCAAACAAGTGTGAGCGATCGAGAGTTAATCTTAAAATGTCAAAGGGGTGATCGGGGTGCTTTTCGTCACCTTTACCGTCTTTATCAACCAAAAATCCGCTCTACTCTCTATCAACTCTGTGGACAGGAATTCCTAGAGGATTTTGTCCAAGAGGTATTTTTAAGAGTGTGGCACGGGTTGCCGAAATTGCGTTCACCTGAATACTTTTCCACTTGGGTTTATCGGATCACTTGGAATGTGGCGATCGATGGTCGGCGACAATTAGCCAAAAGACAAATGAGGATCGCCAAAAGCACTGATGAGGAAAACTCCCTTGATAGCGAATCCCGTCCCCAAGATAGTCCCGATTTGATGCAACTGCATTATGAGGAAGTGGTCCGACAAGGGTTGGAAATTCTCAGTTTAGAACATCGCGCTGTCCTTGTCCTTCACGATCTAGAAGACTTACCCCAAAAGGAAATCGCTCAAATCTTAGAAATTCCCCTCGGTACGGTGAAATCACGCCTTCATTATGCGCGTAAAACCATGGGTCAATTTTTGCAAAAACAAGGAGTTCTCTAATGTCCCCAGAAGATGAGAAAGTGGTTAATTTTCTGCGTCGCTATCGTCCATCGCTGCCACCTCGACCGATAGATCAAGAAGAACAGTTAATGCAAATGATTAGGGAAGAAAAGCCAGTAAATTTCCCAAAATTGCCGCCTTTATTGGGGTGGATAACTGGTATTACTGCCTTATCTGTGCTGATTTTTGCTTCCTATCGTTGGTCCGATCCTCATCCACAACTGAGCCAAATTTCCGACGAGCAGTTAGAAGCTTTTTTAGTGGAGAGTTGGAACCATAGCATCGCTCCACCGATTGCTGCTCCTAGCGTTTATAGTTCCCCTTGGATGAGCTTAAACGAGCCTCATCTCACCTATTCTACCTATAATCCTTAATTTCTTTGTGGAGGTCAATTATGTACTTTTCTACTGTCTCGATTCTCGGCACGACCATGGCTTTAACTCTAGCCGCTAACTTGGCCCCAACTGCCACTGTGCTATCCTATCCCCAAGATCGTCTATTTATCGCTCAAACTAGCTCTCCCCAGCGTCCTGAGAGTCGTCCCCGTGGGATGAATAATTCTCGAGAAAGACTAATCGAACAATTAAACCTTACCGATGACCAAAAGTCAAAAATTGCCGCTATTCGTCAGAAATACCGGGGACAAATGCAAAAATTACGGGACACCCTGAGAAGCAACGAACAAGAATTAAATAGTTTATTATCGAATAATGCCTCCGATCGAGATATCCGTTCCAAACATCAGCAAATCTCCCGCAATCGCCAAGAAATGAGTAACCTGCAATTTGAAAGTTTTTTGGAAATTCGTCAAGTCCTAACTCCCGCTCAAAGAACGGAATTTTCGCAATTAATGCAGGAACGTTGCCCTAATTCCCGCAATTGCGGACGACAATAATTCCTATCAGTGCGGATTAAGATCGAGTTTGATGGCGATACATTAGAAAAACGGAAAGGATGGGCAAGTAACCCATCCTCAACTTATCATTTACTAATAAATTATCGTTTCCAAGTGACTTTTGGTAGGATATGATTCATATCTACCCGATTTTTATACTTGGTGGCGAAGTTCAAGAGGGAATCGAGGAGAGAATCGGAGAGATAGTGAGGTTGTAGGCCTAGATCGAGTAATTTCGTGTTTTTAGCGTTAAAATAATGTTCCTCTAACTCGATGCGCGGGTTGTCAAGATTGTTAATCTCCACATTTAACCCTAACGCGGAACCAGCTTTTTTCACCATCAGTGCCAAGTCACCGACGCTAAACAGTTCGGTAAATTGGTTAAAAACGCGAAATTCCCCCGATTGAGCAGGATTTGCGATCGCTAATTCCAAACAACGCACGGTATCGCGGATATCTAAAAATCCTCGCGTTTGACCACCTTTACCGTACACTGTCAGGGGATGACCGATCGCCGCTTGAATACAAAAACGGTTTAAAGCAGTACCAAAAACCCCATCGTAATCGAGACGGTTAATCAACATCTCATCCATTCCCGTTTCTTCGGTGAGGACTCCATAAACCACCCCTTGATTAAGATCCGTGGCTTTTAAACCCCACATCCGACAGGCAAAATGGATATTATGGCTATCGTGGACTTTGCTGAGATGGTACATACTACCTGGCTGTTTGGGATAGGGTAAAGTATCCTTACGACCGTTATGTTCGATCGTGATGTAGCCTTCTTCAATATCTATATTAGGTGTGCCATACTCACCCATCGTTCCCAGTTTCACTAGGTGCGCTTCGGGAAATTCCTCTTTCATCGCGTAGAGGATGTTTAAATTGCCAACAACGTTGTTAACTTGGGTTAAAACCGCGTGTTCGCGATCGATCATGGAGAAGGGTGCAGATCTCTGTTCTCCGAAGTGAACAATCGCATCCGGTTGAAACTGTCGCAGGGATTGAATCAGAAAGTCGTAGTCATTAATATCCCCGACAAAAAGATCGAGCGATTTTCCCGTTAGATCTTGCCAGCGTTGAATACGATGAGATATGGGTGCGATCGGTGTTAAGGTATCGCAGCCTAATTGTAAGTCCCAATAGCGACGAACTAAACTATCAAGTATGCCTACTTCGTAACCCCTATTTGATAGATGGAGTGCCGTTGCCCAACCACAATAGCCGTCTCCGCCAATAACCAAAACTCTCATACAATATCTGTAAAGTTTATATACTCGTCTTTGGTAACTCTAGCAGTTTTGTGTCACGCTTTACCAGCTTAATCCCCGTGAACATAGTGGGGTGTAGGGTGTTAGGGTGTAGGGTGTTAGGGTGTAGGGTGTGGGGTGTGGCCCCCCCAACCCCCCCGACATCGGGGGGGTTGGGTGTAGGGTGTGGGGAGAATAAATAAAATAATCTCCTATCTCCTGACTCCTATCTCCTGACTCCTGACTCCTGAATACTGACTCCTATCTCCTGATGAGGGTGTTCTAGAAAACTTGACAAGGGAACGGATTACAGAGAAACTCAGCTTGTAATCAGTGGGCTTTGCTGACGAGAAAACAAAAGCCAAAAATCTAGATAAAAAGCAGTTTTTTCGGTAACTCAAGGACTATCTGCTTTTTTACTTTTTACTTTTTACTTTATTACTTGATCTTATGCGTTGGCAAGCTCGGCAAAAATCTTCGTTTCCCTTGTTTCCCCTATACGGATTTTTGGCATTTATCGTCACTTGTCTGATTATTTGGACAATTTCTCTCTATCCTCGTTCTAATGCTCTGGTGGGGGGTGATTCTCTCCCCGCACCTTTTAGGGAGTTTCAACCGGAATGCGCGGATTATGTTCTAGAAAATAGTTCTTTTAAGGATATATCGAGAGTTTTTGATTGTAAAACCTATAAAAACATCTCCGATCGCGTGATTGTTTCCCTATCTCTCCAAAAAAACGATATTAGTCTCGATAATTGGCAAAATAACTCGGCAACAGCGATCGAATTAGCCCCCTGGCCGGAAATTCATCCCCGCGCTCAAGGGGCAAAAGTACCAGTTTTAATGTATCACGACATTTTACCAAAAAAAGAGGTATTTTTTGACGTTACTCCCGCCGAATTAGAGGCACATTTTCAATTTTTGCAGGAAATCGGGGCAACTCCTATCAGTATCGATTGGTTAATTTCCCATCTGCGGACAGGGATCCCCCTTCCCGCTAAACCGGTTTTATTGACTTTTGATGATGGTTATGGGGGACATTATCAGTATGTCTATCCTTTATTGAGAAAATATAACTATCCTGCTGTTTTCTCGATTTATATCAATAAAATGGCTCAAAAAACTGGCAGAACCAGTGTCACTTGGCAACAACTCCGGGAAATGGCCGCCGATCCTCTAGTACAGATTGTCTCCCATAGCGTCAGTCATCCCCGGGATTTAAGATTATTGTCCGATGCAGATTTGGAGCAAGAAGTCAAGCAATCGAAACAAATCTTAGAAAAAGAATTGGGCATTCCGATTAATTATTTCACCTATCCGGAAGGGAAGGCGGACGATCGAGTGAAGGAATTCGTCAAAAAAGCGGGTTATCGGGCGGCTTTATCGATGAATGACCTAGATGAGCATTTTGCTGGTCAATCCCCCGATTTACTCACGATTGGACGCTTTGGGCAATCACGCACGCGAGAAGTTGTACCGCAAGCTTGGGGAGGTGATCCCTTACCCCGTACCGATGGCGGTTTTAACTTTGCCACCACCATCCAAAAACGGGAAGTGGAACTCCCAACTAATACACTTGTATTAATTAGTGGCGGCATTCCCAAAACCATCCACGCTGATAGTCGTTATCAAGTGGAGGAAATTATCGCCGGCACAGAAGCGATCGCGGCTGTAGATGGCGGTTTTTTCTCCCTCAAGGAATTGGACTCAAATCAGATGATCGGGCCGGTTTTAAGCCAAAATGGCGGCTTTATCCCGGGATATGAAGGGGAAATCGGCAAGTTAGAGGGTCGTCCTTTAGTAATCATTACTGAGCGATGGGTGCGTTATCTTCCTTTTGATCCTGCCCGTCATAATACCCTAGAAGGAATCGCAGCGGAGGCCGGAGATGATCTCAAGGTGACGGATGCTTTTGTCGCGGCCGCTTGGTTAGTCAAAGATGGACAACCACAATCCCGAGAATCCTTTGGTACACTTTACGGTTTTGATGCCCTGCGTCACCGGGCTTTTTGGGGGATTAATCAGGCAGGACAGCCAGTAATCGGGGTTTCCCGAGACCCGATCGATTCCATGGCTTTGGGAGAATTATTAGTACAGGCAGGTTTTCGGGACGCGGTGATGTTGGATTCAGGAGCAAGCACCTCCCTCGCTTATCGGGGCCAGTCGCAAGTGCATTATACTCCCCGTCCCGTTCCCCACGTTGTCGCTTTATTTCCCCCCACAGAACCCGATATTGTTCCCATTAATCATGTGGGGATTCCCTGCGTAATTTTTGCCGATTCCTGTGCTGCGGGGAGTTAGGTTAGCACTATATGATCGAGTTAAACCTTAGCCCAAGATTCTACCATGGAGATCGAACGTCTTAACGCCCTTTCCGATAATTATATTTTCCTCCTCTACGATCCGGCACAAAAAATTGCGGCCGTGGTGGATCCGGCGGAACCTGAACCCGTTTTCAGGCGATTAGAGGCTTTACAGGTGGATTTAGTCGCTATTTTTAATACTCATCACCACGGCGACCATGTGGGGGCTAATCAGGCTTTAATTAATCGTTATCCCCATCTTTGTGTTTATGGGGGAAAGGAGGATCGCGGTCGCATTCCGGGCCAGCAGCTGTTTTTAGAGGAGGGGGATCGGGTGGAATTTGCCGGTCGCTGGGCCGAGGTTTTCTTTGTCCCCGGCCACACTCGCGGCCATATTGCCTATTATTTTCCCCCGGTTAACCCCGGAGATTACGGTGAGTTATTCTGTGGTGATACCCTGTTTTCTGGGGGTTGTGGTCGTTTATTTGAGGGAACACCGGGCCAAATGGTGGCTTCTTTAACTAAATTGCGATCGCTGCCCGACCAGACCAGGGTTTGGTGCGCTCACGAATATACGTTAAATAATTTAAAGTTTGCCTTGACAGTTGACCCTAATAATGCTGCTCTGCAACAGCGTTATCGGGAAGTGGAAAAACATCGCGCTGAAGATCTGCCCACGATTCCGGCAATTTTGGGGACGGAAAAGCTGACTAATCCTTTTTTGCGTTGGGATAGTCCCGCTTTGGCCATGACCATGGATAGCAGCGAACCAATACAAGTGTTTGCGCGGCTGCGGGGGAAAAAAGATAATTTTTAAGTAGTGGCTAAGTAGGGTCTGCTGAAAAAGTACGGGCGAAGCATTCGGATAGAAAATCTACGGTTTCACCGATAGGTTATTGCCCGAATGCTTCGCCCCTACAGGACGCGGGCCGATGAAGATGCAAGGTTTTGAACGACGATTCTCTCAAAATCTTGCACCTGTTTCGCGAGAAAAGCCCCAAAACCCTTACTTTGCCTACATTTCACATTTATTCAGCAAACCCTAAGTAGGTAGGTTTTTGGTTTCTGTGGTTAGCCCCCCTTATTAAGGGGGGTAGGGGGGATATCCCCTGATTAAGGGGGGTAGGGTTGATTGATGGTAGGGTTGATTCATGAATCAACCCTACTAGGGGGTAGGGGGAATCAAAGGCAAAATCTATCCCTACAAGCTCAAGGGTTGCGGATCTAACTTCAAATCGGCAAGACTGACATCACCGTGACCATTTACCGCCACCTCTAGGGGCAAATTGCCGTGATAAGCTTGGATTAACAGGGTTTTTAAGTCCTCAATCAGGGGATAACGGGGATTGGCTCCGGTACACTGATCATCGAAAGCTTGTTCGGCTAAATGGTCTAATTTGGCCATAAATTCGGCTTCAGTTTCGGGAATTACCTCTTTAATACTGGCCGGAATACCGATTTCCCGTTTTAAACATTCGATCGCTAATACCAATCTTTCCACACTTTCGGTCTCGCTTTCTCCTCCCAATCCCAAGGAATGAGCGATCCTGGCATAGCGCCACTTCACGTTAGGATATTTGTACTGAGAGAAAGTCGCCTGTTTAAAGGGGGCATCGGTGGCATTATAGAGGATGACGTGGGAAATCATCAAGGCATTGGCTAGACCGTGGGGAATATGGAAAATTGCCCCCAATTGGTGGGCCATGGAGTGACAGATGCCTAAAAAGCCATTAGCGAAGGCCATTCCGGCCATTGTCGCCGCGTAATGGACTTTTTCCCGCGCTTTCGGGTCTTTAGCTCCGTTATGATAGGAACTGGGCAAGTATTTAAACAGCAGTCGGATGGCATCTTGAGCAAGAGCGTTAGTATATTCTGAGGCTAAAACCGAGACGTAGGCCTCAAGAGCGTGAGTTAAAGCGTCAATTCCGCCGTAGGCTGTTAATTTTTTCGGCATATTCAGCACTAATTCCGGATCGACAATGGCCATGCTGGGAGTTAGAGCATAATCTGCCAAAGGATACTTAATATTATTACGGCGATCGGTCACGACGGCGAAGGGAGTCACTTCTGATCCTGTTCCCGAAGTGGTGGGAATACAAACCATCAGAGCTTTTTCGCCTAAAGGGGGCAATTCATAGACTCGTTTGCGGATATCCATAAAACGCATGGCCAAGCTCTCGAATTCTATCTCTGGATGCTCGTAGAGTAGCCACATGATTTTAGCCGCATCCATGGGGGAACCACCACCGATAGCGATAATTACATCGGGATTGAAGGTATTAATTACATTTAACCCCCGTTCGACGGTTTCTAGGGAAGGATCGGGTTCCACATCATAAAAGATATTAATCGTGATGCCGATTTCTTCTAAAACCTCCTCTAAAGCTGCGGTAACTCCTAGGTCAAAAAGAGGTTTATCGGTGACAATAAAGGCCCGTTTTTTGCCGGCTAATTCCCGAATAGCGACGGGTAATGCTCCGTATTTAAAATATACTTTTGGTGGTACTCGGAACCAAAGCATATTTTCCCGGCGCTCGGCTACGGTTTTAATATTTAATAGGTGGGTAGGTTCGACGTTTTCGCTGATGGAATTACCGCCCCAAGTGCCACAACCGAGGGTTAAACTAGGATCGAGACGGAAGTTATAGATATCACCGATCGCACCCTGGGAGGAAGGGGTATTAATTAATACCCGGGCCGTTTGTACGTTGTCTTGAAAGTGCTTAATATGTTCCCGATTGGAGGGTGCGGTATAAAGCACGGCCGTATGACCTCGACCGGCAAATAAGACCAGTTTTTCGGCTTTTTTTACCCCATCTTCAAAGTCTTTCGCTCGGTACATGGCTAAAATTGGCGAGAGTTTTTCGTAGGAAAATGGTTCCTCTAAGCCAATATTTTCCACTTCTCCGATTAGTAAGCGGGTATCTTCGGGAACGGAAATTCCGGCCATGGTGGCTAATTTTTCTACCGGTTGTCCGACGATATCGGGGTTGATATGACCATCTTTTAGGAGAATCTCGGCGACTTTTTCCCTTTCTTCGGGGGAAAGAAGATAGGCCCCGCGATCAATAAATTCCTGTCGAACTTCTTCATAGATGCTATCGACAACGATTACCGATTGTTCGGAGGCGCAAATCATGCCGTTATCGAAGGTTTTACTGAGAATAATCGAGGAAACGGCCATTTTTATGTGAGCAGTTTCGTCCACTAAAGCGGGGGTATTGCCGGCACCGACTCCTAGGGAAGGTCTTCCGGAAGAATAGGCCGCTTTTACCATACCGGGACCGCCGGTAGCAAGGATTAAATTAATGCTGGGATGTTGCATTAATGCTTGGGAAAGTTCCACCGATGGCTGATCGATCCAACCAATAATACCGGCCGGTGCGCCCGCTTTGACGGCCGCTTCTAAGACTATTTTGGCCGCCGCGATGGTGCAGTCTTTGGCTCGCGGATGGGGGGAAAAAATGATGCCGTTGCGGGTTTTCAGGGCAATTAGGGCTTTAAAAATGGCTGTGGAGGTGGGATTTGTAGTGGGTACGATCCCCGCTAAAATGCCCACGGGTTCGGCGATTTTTTGCAATCCAAAGGATTTATCTTCTTCGATAATGCCGCAGGTTTTGCTGTGTTTATATTTGTTGTAGATGATTTCTGAGGCAAAATGGTTTTTAATCACTTTATCCTCTATTACTCCCATTCCTGTCTCTTGTACTGCCATTTTAGCTAGGGGAATGCGCGCGTTGTTGGCTGCTAATGCCGCTTTTTTGAAGATAAGATCTACTTGTTCTTGGTTATAGTTGGCAAATTGTTGTTGAGCTTTTTTTACCTGTTGTATCAGTTCTTCTAGCTCTTGTCTATTGGTAACTATCATAACAATTTTGTTGAAAAAATTAGGCATTTTATTCTATTATAGCGTTTTTTGGCAAGGTACTCGCTCAATCTTGGGATTTTCTTTATAGTTTCCTAAGAATTGGTATTATAGGATACTAATAATCCTAGGTAATACTAAATCTGGTTATTAAAGACTGATTATTTATTCCCCTTTTTGCATGAGTGCATGAGTAGAAAACGGGTTTCTCCGAGAAACCCGTTTTCTGTGCTACATTTATATCTATTTTATTTCTCCCTCTATTATCCTGATTTCTTCCTCACTTAATCCATACAATTCATATACTATTTGGTTAATCTCTTTTTCTAACTCCTTGACTTCTTTTCCCTTAGCTTCTAAACATTGTTTAACTAGATATTTGATCGCTTGTTTTTGGGGTTCTGTTGCACTAGCGATAGGAAAATATTTGATAAAAATAGAACTCGGTTCATAAAAGTTACCCTGTAATTTTGCTAGTATTTTTTCAAACAGAAACATCACCACATTAGAATTAAGAATAGCTAGTAAAGTTAGATCATTACAGGAAATAATAAAGGCTTTTTGATTAGTGTAATAACCAGAATTGTCAAAGGTAAATTCGTTCCGTTTACAGATATTTGGATAAATAATTTTAGGTTGTTCAAATTCTTGCCAGTAAGCGATATTATCCTGAATTTCATACCATTTATAACTCCCTACTTTTCTTCCTATACCTGGAGTCAATTTTTGTTTGTATTGACTCAAATACTGTTCAATTGCAGGGTATTTTTTAATATCAATTCCCCTTCTGGTAAAGATTATCCATAAATCTTTATATTCTACGCACCATCTTTTTACATCTCGTCCTCGGAGAAAAGGTTTAATAACTTCCTCGGAGGAGGGATGTTGACTAATTAATCTATCGCGGGTGATTTTATCAATCACAAAAGCTTCATTTAAACCTGTGGTTATTCCTCGATAAAATCTACCTTTTACATATTCTCCCAAAGGAGTACCGACTTTTTGCAATTTAGCCAATAAATCTAAAGTTTGTGAAGATTCTAATTTCCAACCATCAGCAGATAAATTAGCTTGAGTGATTGTCAGATAATCTTGTTCTAGAATTGTGGCAAACTGGGTGATATTTTGCTCTTTGTGTTTATCCCAAGCTAAAGCTTTAAACTGATTGCCATCCCATTTATCTTTACTTAAAGCGATAATACTGGGATAAGCGGTAGCTTCTTCAAAGACAGGAAAATCACCAAAGTCAATTAAATTAAAAATTTTCGTCGAATTGCTGAGAAGTAGCCTTAATTTTTCTCCGTATCCCGAACGAAAATATTTATTTGAGGAGATATACGTTAAATAACCTTTATTTTTGAGTATTTGTAAACCCCTCTCATAGAAATAGACAAATAAATCAGCAATCCCGGTATAGGATTGATAAATTTTCTGCAAGATAGGTTTAATATTTTTGAGTTCCTCCTGTCGGATATAAGGAGGATTGCCAATTACCACATCAAAACCGATAAAATTCCCCTTATCGTCTAGAACTTCGGGGAACTCGAAGCGCCATTCAAAAGCATTATGATAAATCTTACCGCTTTCAATCTCCTCTAGTTGCGGACGTAACTTATCAATCTCATTCCTTAACTGACTAATCTTCCTTTCCCGCGCTTTCTTTTCCTTAGCTGACTCCTCAAATAACAAAATTTGATTCTCTAGACTATATAAATCCGTTTCCAAACCCCGCAAGCGCTTTTTCAGAGGATTATCTCCCTGTAAAGTCTGACGAAAACTACTCTTAATCTCACTTATCAATCTCTCCATCTCGCGCTTTTGCGATTTATCCTCCGCATTGCGATAGACTCTCACCGCATCCTTATAACTCTCGATACTTAAACGATTTTTGCGGGAAAAGACTTGTAAATCATTGGATAACCCAAAGCGACTAATCAGAGAATTGCCAACCTTGATATTAATATCGATATTCGGTAACGTCTCTAACTCGTTGTCTGCTTTGTAGTAAGCATTCTTGAGTAACTCAATCCATAAACGCAACCGACAGATTTTCACCGAGTTGGGATTGATATCAACTCCAAAGAGACACCCCTCAATCAGACGCTGTTTTTCCTGAAATAAAGTCTCCTGTACTCGCTGACTTTCTCGGTTGCGGGGATTATATTCAAACAGATTACCGTCATCATCGGTGACGATTAACTCATCGTTCACCACCTCAACCCGATAATCCCTGAGAGTTTTCCCCTCTTTATCCAATAAAATCTGTAACTCACTCTTAATCGCGATTATCTCGTTCAAAGCAGAGACAAGAAAATGTCCCGAACCTACCGCAGGATCACAAATTTTGAGACTATTGATAATAGCATTGGCTGCCGTTTTATCTTTGATGCGGTTATACACATCCTCGATTGTCTGACAATCCCATCCCTGACTCTGGTTAAATTTCTCTATTACTGCGCGTCGAATCGTTTCCCGACACATATACATAGTGATGAAACCGGGGGTGAAAAAGGAACCATCCTTATATCCGTTGATTTTCTCGAAGATTAATCCCAACACTGACGCATTGATAAGAGTCTTATTATCCTCCTGTATCGCTTCCCCACCTTCGCTGCTAAAATCGTAGGCATTGAGAAACTCAAATAGGTATGCTAAAGCGTTGATTTCTCCTGTTCGCTTTTTCCCCTGACTATCCTTTAAGACTGTTCCTGCAAAAATCTCTATATTCTCCGAACGCAGGTTACTGATAACTATGGTTGATTGTTCTAAGTCTGTGGGTTCAAATAGGGAACTGTTGAGATAGGGAACCTGAGTATGGGTATTCTGGATGTCTTTGCTTCTTTCTGTCTGTTTTTTGGCCAAAACGCTGAAAAATAAGCGATTTAAGTCGTCATAGTTGGCAATTTTGCCTAAATTGAGAAACCCTAGGGATTTATCCCCCCGATGATACCTAATTATCTGCGCTTCTAATAGTTTGAGGAAGAGGATTCTATTTATCCAGGTTATCCCCAACTCTAAACCGATATTCAATAGTCTCTCCTCTTCCGTCTCCCCAAATTCTTCGGGATTGGGTAAACGAGAGATTTTATCTAAACTCTCCACTTGACTGATAGCGTTCTCTAGCAGCGAACCGGGTTGTCGCGCTGCCGGTTGCGGATGTCGGATGAGTTTTGTTCCTCCCTCTTTTCTCTCTGTCAATCCGATGATATGCAGCAGTTCACTATAAAAGTTTTTGTCGAGACTGTTGCTATCGTTCGCAAAGGGGAGTTTTAAGAGGTGTTCGGGAGAAAAGATTTTATAGAGACTGATAAGGTTATGTTCGTCCTCCCGGATGGTTTGGGAGTATTCCCGCAAGTCAAAATGGGTGTATGTCAGGGAATCGAGTATGGAGTTAAGGAAGGGTTCTCCTATCTGTTTATAGAAGAAGTCGGTGGTTTTTCCCGTTAGTCTCCCCGTCTCAAAGTCATTAAACTGTCTGACAAGTTCCTGATTTTGTGCGAATAGTCTCTCGAAGATATTCCCATCGAAGATAAACCACTCATATATATTGGTAGCAATCAGGTGTTTTATCTCTAGGTTTTTCTCGGTTATTCTTTCCCGTAGGAAGTAGAGGAGTAATTCTTGTAATGCTTTACAGTTGAGTTTGTCTCTCCGCAGCATCTCGCTTTTATTGCTGGGTTTCTTGACTTCCAATATCACCCCCACGGAATCCCGCGATTCTTTCCCATTATGGATGACTAAATCATTCCTTCCCTTGGTGTTGATGAAATGTTGGGGACTATAGTAGCTGTGTTTGAGAAAGTCTGCAAGCAGGTTTTTATGGAACTCCTCGGATTCTGTCTCGTTTATACTCCCCAAAAGTTGTTCTAGGTGGGTTTGAAACTTCTCTACCTGACTACGACTCGGTTTGACTCTTAGGAATGCTTTGTTTAATGCTTGTCGGGGAGAGAAATTTTCCGTCTTCATACCTTTATCCTCTTCCTACTCAACCCGATTTTGGGGTCTATTT
>NZ_JADBTR010000005.1:0-9911 GCF_020246065.1 Microcystis sp. M144S2 | reverse complement strand
GGTCTTGGCTGTTTATATTTTAACCAATAAATTGCTGTATTGCAAGCATAGTGAGCTTTTAAAGATAAATTATTGTTTTATTGGTCAGCAATAATTGTCTGTTTTTTATTTAATTTTACATGACAAGTTCGGAAGAGCCGATATTTTTTGATCTCTAGCAAGGTTTTATCAAAACTCTTTTTATCTGCGAACACAATTCCTTCCTCAGGAATTGTGTTAATAACTTCACAATCTAAACCCGCCTTTTTAAGATAGATATAACTCGTCGCAATTTCCCCTGAAAAATGATCATGAATACCGAGGAAAGAGTCGGGATCTTGTCTATTAAGTAACCGCATCTCCTTTTCACTTGTTGCGTAGAAGTAAACTTTGGTCATATTTGTAGAATTTATCCTAATGGTGATGTACGAAGTCTCTGGTTTTGGGGAACGCCGGAATGTAGCAATAAATATTATGGAACACAAAAGCTACCTACTTTTTCACTGAAGACATCGGCTTGGTATAGATCGATTTGTGATCGGGTTAAGTTTTGAAACCCTTGATTATTGCTAGGTGCAATTTGATTAGCTTGATAATACCATGTCACCGTTTCCTTGAGGGTTTGCCGAAAATCCCAGACGGGTTGCCATTTTAGGGTATGGAAAGCCTTATCTGTGACTAGATTAAGCAATTTAGCCTCATGAACAGCCTTCGGATCACTTTGATCGAGCCAAGTCCCCGGCCAAAGTTGTAGGATAGACTCAACTAACTCTTTAACCGGGCGATTAGAAGTCAGAGACGGACCGAAATTAAACGCCCCATATAAACCCCGGCTGTCTTGCTGCCAATTAGCCGTCATCAACTGCTCATAAATCGACTCAGCCAACCGTAAATAGCCACCTAAAGGCTCTAAAACGTGCTGCCAAGGGCGAGTCGCTAGAGGGTTCCGCACCGGAATCGCTTCCGACTTTATCAAGGCCCGCATCGCATCGGGTACAATCCGATCTAGGGACCAGTCTCCGCCACCGATGACATTTCCTGCCCTGGCACTGGCAATGCCGATGGGGGTTTGAGGGGTTTTAAAGAAGGAATTTCGCCAAGATGCGATCGCCAACTCCGCCCCCGCCTTACTAGAACTATAGGGATCGTAACCCCCCAAGGGGTCATTTTCCCGATAACCATAGACCCATTCCCGATTCTCATAGCACTTATCGCTAGTAATAAACACGGCGGCACAGGGATGAGTCAGGCTTTTGAGGGCCTCTAAAACGTGAATAGTCCCCATGACATTTGTGTTCCACGTTTCCACCGACTCCAGATAAGAAAGCCGCACTAAGGGTTGTGCCGCTAAATGAAAGACTACATCCGGCTGCCATGAAGCGATTAAACGAGTCACTAACTCAGGCTCTCGAATATCTCCTATATGATGACTCAGGTTTTGAGCTAAGTCCAATTGGTCAAATAAGGCGGGGGTGGTATTGGGAGCTAAACTGAGGCCTTTTACCTCTGCTCCTAGATGGAGTAACCAAAACGCCAGCCAAGACCCCTTAAAGCCAGTATGACCCGTGATAAAGACCTTTTTGCCCCGCCAAAATGCTTTCTTTACCATATTTTCCATCTAGCTTGTCCAGTGTCATAAAGGTGATTGAGCATTTCCATTTCTCGATAAGTATCCATGCACTGCCAAAACCCATCATGCCTATAGACGGCGAGTTCTCCCAAAGCAGCCAGGGTTCTGAGGGGCTGTGCTTCAAAAGTCGTCGAATCTCCCTCAATTAAATCCAAAACCTTGCGATTTAAGACAAAATACCCCCCATTAATCCATCCTTCAGCCGTTTGCGGCTTTTCTTGGAACTGACTGACTAGATTATCCTCAATCACTAACTCGCCAAAGCGAGAAGGAGGACGAACCGCCGTCAAGGTGGCTAATTTCCCATGAGAGTAATGGAAATCCAACAGATCCGCAATATTCACATCACAAACCCCATCCCCATAGGTGGCTAAAAAGATCTCACTTCCACTTTGGTCTATATAAGAGGTGAGACGTTTAAGACGGCCTCCCGTCATGGTTTCCTGTCCCGTATCAACTAACCAAATACGCCAGTCTTCCTCATCATGTCCACTATCGAGTTTGGTCACTTTTTTATTGCCTAACTCTAAGAGGACATCACTTTGATTCCAATCATAGTTAAAGAAATAGTCCCGGATTATTTCCCCTTTATACCCTAGACAGAGCATAAAGTCAGTTAACCCATATTGGGCATAAGTTTTCATGATATGCCAAATAATCGGTCGATTTCCGATGGCAATCATCGGCTTAGGTCGAAATTCGGTTTCTTCCCGCAGTCGGGTTCCTTTGCCACCACACAAGATGGCCACGGGAATATTAGACTTATAGTCCTTAACTGTTAAACTAACCGATTGTATTACCATTGGATTATATAGTGAAGGGCTTTGAGAGTGACATCATCTTATCGAGGCAGTTTAACACGGGATTCCCGATTGTGTCCAAGATCTGTCTAAAAAAATTTTTGTTAATGGGACTTAGACAAAAAACAAATCGAGAAAAGCTTCAACTCCAATCCCCGCTTGGGATTTACTTCGAGAAGCCCAAAATCGCTGAAACCCAGATATATCAAGGAAAATCATAAATCGAGGTTAACCCTTTGTCCCGTAATGGTTTGAGCCTTTTTTGCTGACCGAAAACGCCTAAGTCCCATTAAGCGAGTGTACCCAGTTTATTGCTAAACAGGCTCTTAAATCTTATAGCAGTTATCTTCATGGTGAGGTACGAAGTTTTCGTTTTGGGGAGTCGGCCAGTAATGCTAAATCAGGTTATACTTCATCTTTAACGCTATAATTCTGACCGAGTAGGACTAGAAATTCGTGCTACCATGCGAAGATAAATATTCGGGGATACGGTCACGAAGCTACCAGACAATTTTAGGATAAAAATACCGACACTTATGGGGAAATCAATCAATAAAGTCCGAGGAACGGCACTGATTTTAGGTATTCTAGCGATCGCCTTTGCCTTTTTCACCAGGATTGTCAGTATTTTTGAATACGTTACCTTCGATATCGGACCCGATCCCGATCAGATTACCCTTGGTTATCTTTCGATGGATATGTGGAAGGGAAACTTTCCTCAATTGGGACCTGCGGGGGGGGGTGGAAAATATGGATTCGTAATTCCTCCCCTCTATGGTTATTTAGCGTTCCCTCTGACAATTTTCGGTACCGCTCCCGAATTTCAAGTCCTTACCAATGGACTATTTTCTTTTCTATCGATTCCCCTCTTAATCTACTTTGTTTATCAAGTTTTAGAAAATGTAGAAAAAGATAAACGTCTTCTCCTGTCCAGTTTGGCAGGATTTTGGTATAGCACGATTTATGCGGACTATTTCATTAATAATTTTTCCTGGGCTCCTAGCCCAATACCCTTTTTCCTGCTCGTTTTTGCTTTACTCTATCGTTTCCAGATGGAAACGACTAAGCCGCTGCTCTATCAGGCTATAGCTTGGATATTCTTCGGGATTACCGTCGCTATATTGGTGAGTTTACACACCACCACAATGTTAATTATCCCAGTGACTTCTGTTATCGCCTGTCTATGGTTTGTTTATCGCAATCGCAAGAATACTCGTAAATGTCTTTTGCCTTTTCTATCGATTCTCTCGGCAAATCTCGCCTTATTTATGTATTGGCACAGTGAGATCGTTCGGAATTTCGCTAATACGAGGGGAATCGTGAGAGCACTCACGGCGAAGGGGGCGAGCGGTGAACCATCGAGCAATCTGTTCACTCGTCTATTTAAAGCGATTTGGGAAACGGTTTATCTGGGTAATCAAGTATTTTTTTTGAATGACAATATATCGATTTTCAATGTTGTAGTTTCGGTGATTTTTTTAGGCATTTCTCTATACATAGTCATCAAAAAATATCGAGGCAATAAAACACTGATCGGCTTTTTTGCGATCCCTTGGATAATTTTTCTCTACGCTTCCTCTAATTATCCTGATGAGCATTTTTATTCCCATCGTAAAATCTTACTATGGTTTGCTCCCATCCTTATGGCGATCGCTAGTCTGGCCTATCTAAACTTTACTAAGACGTTCGACAGGATCCTCGGTTTAGTTCTAGCAATTATCATCGGCTATTCTATCGCAACTAATCTCTATTTCAATCAACGTTATCTTGCTAGTAAATACGGTTCCGAAAGACTCCTATCCGTGGCCGATACAGTGGAAATTATCAATCAGATTCCGGTCGGTTCAACCCTTTGTGATCCAGCCAAGAAAGGCATAAGAAAAGAGCGCGGTCAGTACGATTATATTGATACCTTTATGACCAAAAGAGAGCTAACGATAACCAATGCCTGCCCATCGGGTAGTTATTATATACAGCCGAAATTTAAAATGGCTATCCAAATGAACGATTTATTTCCAATTTTTACCCTCGCCAAAACCCCTCCTCTCGATCGCCCGATGACTTCCCTTCTGGAAACCCCAGAAGCCTATCTCTATAAAATCGAGTAGAAATAACTCAACCGTGATAGCGCAATTTGCTGGGGATATTCTTAGGAAGTTTTCCTTTTGGGGAGTCGATTGTCGGTAGTCAGCAATAAGCTGTATTGCATTTAAACTGGGTATTTATTTTAGTACAAATGCTCGCTCTCTCCTTACTCATAGACAGTCTTAACAAGTGCTTTAGATAGTCAACAGCTTACTGCCGATGATTACCTCACCTTGGCGGCGTATTATTGACAATATTGAGAGCATAAAGGCGAAAACGCTCTAAATCAGCTTGCAGGGTCGATTCCACCACTCGACCAAGGAAAAGATTATCCATCAATTTTCCTAACCAACCAGGTATAGCATAGGCTGCTGTCAGTCGCACAATACTCTTACCATGACGGTCATAAAAACGAATCGCCCCGCGGTTAGGTAACCCGTCCACGGATTCCCATTGAATCATCTGGTGGGGGACAATTTTCAGGATCCGTGACAACCAAGTAAATTCCAGACCACCACTGGCTAACTTCCAACGGGAAAGCTCTGGCTCCTCCTCTAGAATTTTCACCGATTCGATCCATTTCATCCACTGGGGCATTTGTTCTAAATCTGACCAGAGTTCCCAAACCAGATCGATCGGCGCGTCCACTTCTACCTGTACACTATGTTCTAACCAAGTCATTCGTTAATTCTGGCGATGCTAAATATTTCTATGATAACGGCTATTAGTCTTTAGTCTTTGACTCAATGATAAAATAAAAACAATCTTCGACGTTTAATTTTACTATGTTAATCAGAAAACTGCTCGAATGTGAGGAATTCATCGCCGGTGATCATACCCGATTGCGCGAGTTATTGCATCCCGATAAACAGCCGTTAAATCTACGTTATAGTTTAGCCCACGCGCGGGTAGATATGGGGGAAACTTCTACTCCCCACGCTTTAAAAACTGCGGAAGTTTATTATATTCTGCAAGGACAAGGGGAAATGCACATCGATGAGGAAGTGCAATTAGTGACTGTCGGTGCCGCCATTTATATACCTCCTCTAGCTAAACAATATATTCATAATTGTGGAGAGGAACCGTTAGTTTTCTTGTGCATTGTTGATCCCGCTTGGCGAGTAGAAGACGAAATTATCTTTGAGTAAAACTAATGAATATTGGCATTATTGGACTGGGTTTAATCGGTGGTTCTTTGGGGTTAGATTTTCGATCGCAAGCTTATAAGGTTTTGGGAGTTTCCCGTCAACAATCCACCTGTGATATCGCTGTACAAAAAGGCGTGGTAGATGAATCTAGTACCAGTTTAGAATTATTGGCTACTGCCGATTTAATCTTTATCTGTACTCCCATACATTTAATTGTGCCAACTTTGCACAAATTAACTCCCTATTTAAAACCCCAAGCCATTGTCACCGATGTGGGATCGGTTAAAGGGGCAATTGTGGCCAATTGTAGTCAATTATGGCCAAATTTTGTCGGTAGTCATCCCATGGCCGGGAAAACCGAACAGGGAATTAATGCGGCACAATTTGGTTTATTTGTCAATGCCCCATATCTGATTACTCCCCTTGAATCTACCCCTAACTTTGCCGTGGAAATCTTAACTGAAATCGTGCAGAAATTAGGCTGTCAAATTTATTATTCCTCCCCCGAAGAACACGATCGAGCCGTGGCATGGATTTCCCATCTGCCAGTAATGATTAGCACCAGTTTAATCCAAGCTTGTGGGAAAGAACAAGACTTGAATATTCGCCAATTAGCGGAAAATTTAGCTAGTTCTGGTTTCCGCGATACCAGTCGCGTCGGTGCTGGCAATCCCGAATTAGGTTTAATGATGGCTCAATACAATCGTCAAGCTTTATTGATATCCTTGACAAATTATCGGCAAAATCTTGATCAAGTTATTGACTATATTGCAGGAGAAAAATGGCAGGAACTAGAGGAAATTCTCGTTTCTAGTCATCAATATCGATCCAATTTTCTTCAATAAGAAGAACATTTTGTCCAGCAATTATACCACAGTGCTGTATTATAGATTTATCCTCAGTAAATCAATGAAATAATATGAACACCTTTTTCGACTTTGAAGCCGAATTTGTTGACTCCTTACGTTGCATACCAATGACCGTGAGAATGAAACTAGATACCTGTGGAGTTAAATTAAAATTGTCCCATTGGATGCAGTTGAGTCAACTGGAAAGAATGGTATTAGTTAATATGGCTTGTACGACGGCAGCAGAGGCCAAAATTTATCGAGATTTTCTGCAAAAATTAATCACCGAAAAAACTGGCCATCCCCCGGGAGAACTAGCAATAGATTCCCATCCCGCTTGGCTAGATGATGGCCAGATACCCGTTACAGTCCTAGAAAAAGCCAAAGAATTCCAGATCGAAATTAGTTTAGAACAATGGCAAAAATTGCCACCATCCCAACGGTTTGCCCTGATTAAACTCAGTCGTCCAGGTCATGAAAATCTCAACTTCTATCCGGCCCTGAAAGAGTTCCATATAGTCGATGCCTAACTCAAGAACCTAGGCTAGATTAATTAAGTTTCTTCCTATCTTACTATCATGACAAGCAAAAAGGCGATTGAGTCAATAAATTAGTATTTTAGACTAGATAAATCTCGAATTAAAACAGGGGAAAATAACGGATGATAGCCGGTTTAATTAGTCCCAGCAAAGGGGAGGTTTTCTGCTATTGTAAACCTTAATGGGACTTAATGCGGGAGGATAAAATTAAATAAATTGCAGTAAATTGCCGCTCTGGGGATTGGTGATTTTTCTTAATAAAAACGATAATTAATGAACCTATTCTTGGAAAATAATTATTAATTATACCGTTTCCATCCAGTCAAAAACTTGATTCAATTGCGACAAATCGATTAAACCGTACTGCCATAAAACCATCGGCAAAGAACCCACCGATGCTTCACAGAGACGCACAGCCATATCGAAGGAACGGGGGGAAATTGCTAATTTCTCCAAGAGGAAAGTGCGGAGTTGTTTTTGTTGATGAGCTTCCATGATTAAGGATCATTTATAATGACAATCTGATTATTGAATAACTTATCCTCTATTAAAAAGAGATGCTTCCCTCACGGGGATCACCCAATTGGGTGATTTTGTCGACCAATCGCAATAATTTAAGAATTTATCCATAATATGTCCTACTATCCCGAAATTGCTAGTGGGGATATCAACACTTTCTTTACTTAGAAAAACCATAAAGGGGAGCTTTTGGGATAAGCTATTGATAACCTAGTTTTTGCTCGAGTAGGAGAGAATTGCCCCCAATGAGTCATGCTCCTCAAGTTTCCGTGATTATTCCTTGCTATAATCACGGTCGCTATCTTGATGATGCGATCGCATCTGTTTTAGTGCAAACATACCAAAATCTTGAAATCCTTGTCATTGATGATGGATCCACAGAACCAGAAACCATCGAGGTTTTACAAAATTATCAACAGCCAAAAACCAGGATTATTCGCACAGAAAATCAAGGAGTTGCCACAGCCAGAAATCTAGGAATTGCCCAAGCGCAAGGAACCTATATTCTTCCCCTTGATGCCGATGATAAAATTGCCGATTCTTATCTAGAAAAAGCGGTTACTTTGCTAGAAGGTAATGAGCAATTAGGTATAGTTTATTGCGAAGCGGAATATTTTGGCGATAGACAAGGAATTTGGCCGCTGCTTGAGTATAAATTTCCCGATATATTAGTAGATAATATGATATTTTGCTCTGGTTTGTTTCGGAAATCCGATTGGGAAACTGTGGGCGGCTATAATAGCAATTTAATTTATGGTTGGGAAGATCACGATTTTTGGTTATCTCTGATCGAATTAGGTCGAGAAGTCTATCGTATCCCAGAAGTGTTATTTTTCTATCGACAAAAAGCTGATTCTATGAGTCGCTCAATGACCCCAGAACACTATATTTATTCCTACACCCAACTTTTTTATAATCATCCTCAACTTTACTCCCAAAATATCCAAGCCATTTTTGCTGCTTTAGTCGCCTTAAAAGTTGATATATTCGCTCAGTTGGAACAGGCTAGAGAACGAATTAAACAATTAGAAATTCATGAACAAGAATTGCATCAAGAATTGCAAAAAACCCAATTGAATTATCGAGAAAGAGACGAGGAATTGCAAAAAGCTTACAGTAAAATAGCCGCCATGGAAAAAAGTAAATTCTGGCAAATGAGAAGGGCTTGGATTAAAATGCAAAAATTGCTAGGTTTGCTGGAAAAAGACCCAATTTACTCCTAAAAGTCAGGTAAAAATGACGATGGATCAAGGCGGGGGTGGGTGGACTTTCCCTAACCCACCCGACTTTTTAATCGACGGCAATTAGGGAACGATTGCGAAGATAGGCCAAATCTTTTAATAACTGTTGGCTATCACCACCGTTATTAAGATTAATCCCCAAAGCCGCTAAATCCGCATCTACCATTAATTTTACCAGTCCCTCGAATGTCACCGACGGCTGCCAGCCTAATTTCTCTCTGGCTTTTGTGGAATCTCCTATTAATAAATCTACTTCCGCTGGACGCAAATAACGTTGATCAAACTCCACATAATCCTGCCAATTTAAATTAACGTATTGGAAAGAAATATCGAGAAACTCCCGGATAGAATAGGTTTCATTGGTCGCCACCACATAATCATCCGGTTCTTCCTGTTGTAACATTAACCACATCGCCCGCACATAGTCCTTAGCATAACCCCAATCCCTTTTAGAATCGAGATTTCCTAGATAGAGTTTTTTCTGTTGTCCGGCAATAATTCGGGCCAAGGCGCGGGTAATTTTGCGCGTGACAAAAGTTTCTCCGCGCCGGGGGGATTCATGGTTAAATAAAATGCCGTTACAGGCAAATAAGTCGTAGGATTCCCGATAGTTGATTGTTTGCCAGTGACCATAAACTTTCGCACAAGCGTAGGGACTGCGGGGATAAAATGGCGTGGTTTCTTTTTGGGGAACTTCCATGACTTTCCCGAACATTTCCGAGGAACCTGCTTGATAGAAACGCACTTCGATGCCGGTTCTTTTTTGATAATCCCGAATTGCTTCTAGTAATCTTAAGACCCCCACACCCACAGCATCAACGGTGTATTCTGGAGCATCAAAACTAACTCGCACGTGGGATTGGGCCCCTAAATTATATACTTCTACCGGTTGCACTTGTTCGAGGATACGCCGCAGGGTCGTCCCGTCGGTGAGGTCGCCATAGTGAAGAAATAATTTAGCATCCGGCTGGTGGGGGTCAATGTAGATATGATCAATGCGATCGGTGTTAAAAGTTGAAGTACGACGGATGATACCGTGGACTTCGTAACCTTTTTCTAATAATAATTCGCTCAGATAGGAACCATCTTGACCGGTGATGCCGGTAATTAGGGCGCGTTTAG
>NZ_JADBTR010000049.1:0-40334 GCF_020246065.1 Microcystis sp. M144S2 | reverse complement strand
TTGTTGACACCCTTACTGACAAAGAAAAAACTGAAATCAAGTCAGGATAAGGGTTGGAGTGCTTACTGCAAAAATTGTTAAGAAAGATCCCTATAAGGGATAGCTTGATAAGGGGGGTGCCGATAGGCGGGGGGATCCCCCTTAATAAGGGGGGCATCTGATAATTTTTAACGCCTACCTACTTATGAATGGGGGAATGGGGGAATGGGGAGGTGGGGAAGTGGGGAAATTCAACTAATACCCTAAAAACTCAACACTGGCCTTGCCGACGGCTAAGACGCACTTTTTGTTCCCAAAGATACTATTTTTTGGCTAAGTTGGGTAAGATCAGGAGGAGTTAACCAAAAAAATTAAGAGAAAAAAACGTGCTGGGATCGTCCTTCCGTCTTGATCATCTTTTTAAAAAGCCCCTGATTACCTGCCTTTTCTCCTGTGTTGCTGTCTTACTACCGATCCCAGTTTTAGCGACACCAGTGGCAGTGTTAAAAAGTCAGGAAAATGCCAATCAATGGACAGATATAACCAATCGTTTGCAAAATGTCGGGGTTAATTACTGCATTCTCCAGAGTAATCAGTGGCAAAGCGACGCGGATTTGAATAAAATTAAGGTTCTAATCATCCCCAACGTCGAGACTATTTCCGGTTTACAAGCTAGTGTCTTGAGTCGTTGGCTGAATCGCGGTGGTAAAATTATCGTCACCGGTCCGGCGGGAAATCTTTCGGAACCTGCGGTGCGCGAGCAACTGCGATCGCTATTTGGGGCTTACTGGGCTTATCCTCACTCCCAAGCTTACACCCTGCGGCCGACTAATTTAGGTGAACTGAAAAACCAAAAACCTCTAGCCAGCAGTCTCCTCGGTGGTGTGGTTATCCCCACTGGAGTTAATAGCCAAACCGTTGCCGTCTGGGGGGCGCGCAACAATCCCCCCGCCGTTGTCCTCAATAATAACTCGATTTTTCTCGGTTGGCGCTGGGGCAGCGATGCCGTCGCTAATCTCGCCCTCGATAGTGCTTGGCTAGAAACCGCCCTGCAACGCTACGGCATTAATCGCAGTTCTTCTTTTAGCACAATTGCCCCCTATTGTCAAGGAAACTCAACAATAGTTAATAATATTAACAATACACCAACAGCGATCTCACCCCGTCGCCCTCTACCCCAGATTTCAGAAAATCCCCCCAGTGAAACAACGAGATTAAGCCCGAATACCGAGGCAATTCCCCCCAGAGCGAGCCTAACTCCTCAACAAATTAGCCAGATGACGGCGGAATTGCAGGGATTAATCGGGCGTTATGGGGTGACTCTCTTAGCTTTAGAGGCCAGCAATAATAACACCTTAACTACTGATAAATCCCTAGCACAAGCATTTCATGAGCGGGCGAAAAACTCCCCCACCACAGATACAGCCAGACGATTCCGTTTAGCCCTAGAAAATGCCCAAGGAACCTTAAATAATTTTCAGAATTTAATCGCTCAGGGGGACTATACCCAAGCGCGGGAATTTTGGTTACAAGCGCGGCGAAATCTTTGGGATAATTATCCCACTAATCGACAATTTGCCCAGCCAGAAATACGGGCAATGTGGTTAGATCGAGGCACGATCGTAGAAGCTAAAAATGAGGACGATTTAGCTAAAGTATTCGATCGCATGGCGGCAGCGGGTATTAATGTGGTCTTTTTCGAGACAGTTAATGCTAGTTATACTATTTATCCCAGTCAAGTTGCCCCCGAACAAAACCCTTTAACCAGAGGTTGGGATCCCCTAAAAGTTGCCGTTAAATTAGCCCATGAACGCAATATGGAAATCCACGCATGGGTGTGGGTTTTTGCGGCGGCTAATCAAGCTCATAATAAAGTATTAGAGCAACCATTAGATTATCTCGGACCGGTTTTATCGCGTAATCCCGATTGGGGGGCAACAAATAAAAGTGGTGGTTATTTTGATTATAGTCAAGGCACGAAAAAGGCCTTTTTTGATCCTGCTAATCCCGACGTACAGAACTATCTTTTATCTCTTTACGAGGAAATTGTCAAGAATTACGACGTGGATGGCTTGCAGTTAGATTATATTCGCTATCCCTTCCAGAATCAAAATTCTAATCAAACCTATGGTTATGGTAAATCCGGCCGTTGGTTATTTAAACAAATGACGGGAGTTGATCCGATTACTTTAAATCCCCGGGGTGCTTTATGGGAACAATGGACTAGCTTTAAAATCCGTCAGGTTGATACTTTTGTCTCGCAGGTTTCTACTCGCTTAAAACAGATTCGCCCTAACTTAAAAATGTCGGCGGCGGTGTTTCCACTAGAACAAAAAGAACGATTATATCGTATTCAACAAAACTGGGAAGAATGGGGAAGAAATCAATGGATAGACCTGATCTTTTTAATGACTTATGCTCTCGATACAGGGACTTTAGAAGAGAAAACCAAGTCTTTGTTTGATCGACAAATTGCAGGAAATGCTCTGATTATACCCGGTATCCGTCTGTTAAAAGTCCCCGATCAAGTCATGATCGATCAACTACAATTTATTCGCAATCTTCCCACTTCGGGATTTGCTCTTTTTGCCACAGAAAATCTCAATCCCAACCTGCAAACAATTCTTAATCGCATTCAGGGATCGATAATTACGAAAAAAGCTGAACCTTTACCCCACCGTCAACCCTTTAAAACGGCAGCGGCGCGGTTTAATTCTCTGCGTCAAGAGTGGAGTTTTTTAATAGTGAATAATTTATGGGCAATGGAGGAAGGAACATTAAAAGCCTGGGGGCAAGAAGTGGACGAAATGGCTAATCTATTAGAACAATTAGCTACTAATCCCAGCCCTCGCAATTTGACTTTAACTCAAAATGCTTTAAAGCGATTTAGCTATCAATTTAAATCTGTGATGTCCAGACAAAAAGATTTATCTGCCTATCAAATACAAGTCTGGGAAAATCGCCTCGCAACCCTACAAAATCTCCTAAGTTATGGTCAAAGGGTTGAGTTTTAAGCAGTCGTGCAGAATTAATTTCCCAGTAGAGATAGGCACTCTGGCAAGAGACAGCCATCAGCTGTTTTATCTCTACTCCCCTGCTCCCTAATCTGTTTCCCAACCCCCAAAACCCGATCAAAATAAAAGACAGCCAGAAGCCTTTATTCAGCTTCTGACTGGTGGAATTTAACGACGACGGGTTCTTTGTCGTCTTCGGGCTACTGCTTTACGCTTTCTCTTTTCTTGAGGGGTTTCAAAAAATTGATGCTTTTTGATATCCGCATAAATTCCCGCTTTCGCTACCTGTCGCTTAAAACGACGTAGGGCTGATTCGATCGCCTCGTTCTGACCAACTACCACTTGGGTCATTAACCTAATTCACCTCCTTTAATTGCTCTCTGCCTAAAAAATGCCAACTTCTCATTATAGCACAATCTAGGGTAAAAAGCGATCAAGGCGGCCTTTAATTAAGGAGAAATTTAACGGGAGTCCTCTTGCTCCATTTAGATAGCTAATTTGTTGCTGTTAGCAATTATAGCTCTCAAAAGGGAGTGGGAATGATTAGATCAATTTTAGTTTCGGTCTGAGGATGACGAAAAGATAATTGTTTAGCGTGTAGGTATAAACGGTCAGACTGCTTACCATTATACAAAAAATCGCCTAAAATTCCTATCCCTAATCCCTGTTGACTATGAACGCGAATTTGATGAGTTCTTCCCGTGTAGGGAATAAATTCAAGGCGAGAATAATTGCCTTCTTTACCGATAACTTTAAAATAGGTTTGACTAGCTTTTCCCCTTTGCCAGTCCACAGTTTGATAGGGTCGATTTTGCGGATTTCCCCAGAGAGGTAGGTCAATTATACCTGATTCTCGCTCAATAATTTCTGATAATATAGCTTCGTAGATTTTCTCCACTTCTCGCCGTTGAAATTGTTGGGATAAACAACGATAAATATCTAAACTTTTAGCTAGTAATAATATACCAGAAGTTTCTCGGTCTAAACGATGAACTGGAATGACATTTTTTCCCTGACGACGAAAACGATTGACCACAGCATCTTGACTATCTTGATAACGTCCTGCTACCGATAATAATCCCGCGGGTTTATTAATAGCAATTATTCCCTCGTCTTCGTAGATAATTTCTAGGGATGAACGTAAACCAGAAAGTAAAAAACCCATGAGAGGTTGACATCTTTCTTGACAAGCGCCATAAAATTCTCCCTGTTTTCTATCTCGATTCGATTCTCCCCACCAAAATTCGGCCATGGCGATGGGTTTTAATCCTTTCATGGCGGCATAATTTAATAATTTTGGGGCGCAACATTCCCCTGTTCCCGTCGGTAACAAATTACTGCCCATCAATTTAGCTAAGGAGAGAGATTGTCCAGAAAAGTTATTTAAACAGTAGGATTGATACAGCAATTCCTGTAACTGTTTGGAGAGGTTCCTACGCTGTTGCTTAAGTTCAATAATTCTCTGATTGGCTAAGTTTATTTTCTCAATTAGTGGTTCTAAAACTTGTTTTTGTTCCTGTTTTAATTGCTTTCTTGCTCTTTTTTCCTGACGACTGAGATTATTTAACTTTTCTAATTCTTCTGAGTTTAAATTTCCTAAATTTCTTAGTCTATCTCGTTCCTGTTTATGGTTTTGATGTTGTTGTTGTAAAGCTTGTATTTTGCGCTCAAAATTTGCTTGATTGAGTCGATATAAATTATGTTCGGGAATTGATTGTAGGGTGATAATTTCCTGTTTAATTGTTTCTAAAAGTTGCAAAACTCGCTTTTCTTCCAGCATAATTTTTTCTCTCCCCACTAGGGACGGAACCCAGCCAGCAGCTTCTCCCTGTCCAGAAAAAGCTTTTAAAATTTCTATTTCGCCAGCAGCATTTTCTCCTAACAAAATTCCATACATTTTGCCTTGAGGATTGGTGATAGTTGTCATCAAATCTTGGGCGATTTTTTCAGCCAAAAGAGTGCGGGGCAAGCGCAATAACTCGCCCGTTTCGGGACAAATTCCCTGGTAATAATAAGTAACTTCCTTCACTCTTTAAGAACAGGAAAAGGGGCCAGAGATACCCCTAAGAAAAACAATTGGCAAAGAAATCGATAGTTTCCTGTAAGGCGACAATAAAGCTATCAATTTCTTCGCGGGTATTATAAAAATATAGACTTGCCCGCGCGCTGCCGGAAGCATCAAAAAGGCGGTGTAGAGGTTGGGTACAGTGATGACCGGAACGAATAGCGATTCCTTCGTGGTCTAATAAAGTAGCTAAATCACTAGCATGAATCCCTTCCACATTAAAGGCGGCTAAACTGGCCCGACCTTGGCCCGTTAAACTAGGTGGCGGCCCGTAAATTCTTAAACCCTCAATTTCTCCTAATTTTTTGAACAAATAGGCGGTTAACTCTTCTTCGTAGGCATGAATATTATCCATCCCTAAACCCATTAAATATTCTACCGCAGCACCGAGGGCAATCGCTTCGCCAATAGCGGGGGTTCCCGCTTCAAATTTGTGGGGCAGTTCGGCACAGGTAAAATGGTCTAAATAGACTTCTGCAATCATTTCGCCACCACCAAAAAAGGGCGGCATTGCCTCTAAAATCGCCTCTTTGCCATACAAAAATCCAATACCGGTGGGGGCGCACATTTTATGACCACTAGCCACCAACCAATCACAATCTATGGACTGCACATCAATGGCTAAATGGGGGACACTTTGACAGGCATCAATTAATACTTTCGCCCCGACTTGATGGGCAAGGCTGACTATTTCGGCAACGGGATTAATACAGCCTAATGTATTGGAAACATGAAGGACAGCCACTAATTTAGTTTTGTCAGATAACAAGGATTTATATTGTTCTAAATCAAAGCTTTCTTCGCTGGTTAACTGCACATATTTAATCACTGCCCCCGTTTTTTGGCAGACAATTTGCCAGGGGATTAAATTACTGTGGTGTTCCATCACCGAGAGAATAATTTCATCCCCTGCTTTCAGGGTATTTAACGCCCAACTGTAGGCGACTAAATTAATCGCTTCCGTGGCGTTGCGAGTATAGACAATTTCCTGACGAGAAGCGGCATTAATAAACCTAGCCACCTTATCTCTGGCTCCTTCGTAGGCTTCCGTTGCCCGGACACTTAAAGTATGCGCCCCCCGATGCACATTAGCGTTATCTTTTTCGTAATAGTTTCGCAGGGTTTCTAATACTTGAATGGGTTTTTGGGAAGTGGCGGCACTATCGAGATAGATAAGGGGTTTATCGTGTACGGTTTGATGGAGGATAGGGAAATCGGCGCGGACTTTTTGGGCGAGGGTTTTTTCTTGGATAATTGTCATTTTAGTCAGGAGTCAGAGGGGTACTTTGGGCAGGTTGAGACCCACCCCGGTAGAGTTATTCCACACTGCGACAGGCGACGCATTGCCCCAATCTTTGGCGGAGGGATTCTAGAGGAATTTTAGCTAAAATCTCGGCCGAGAAAGCATCAATTAACAAACTGCGGGCGGTGTCGGCGCTTAAGCCCCGGCTTTGCAGATAGAATAAATCATCGGCTTCCAGTTGGCTAACGGTTGCCCCGTGGGAACATTTGACGTTATCGGCGGTAATTTGTAATTCCGGTTTGGTGTTGACTCGTGCCTTGTTAGAAATTAACAAATTCCGATTTAACTGGGAGGCGTTGGTTAATTGGGCAGGTTTGGGAACAAACACTTTACCATTAAAGATGGCGTGAGCGCTACCATCAACGATACATTTATGCAGTTGGTTGGCGATGCCGTGGGGATGGTTGAGATAGATGGCGCTGTGGGTATCGGCGGTTTGTTGTCCGGCAATCATGGCTAATCCGTGCAGATTTGTCTCGGTTTGTTCTCCTTTTTGCAGGATATCGAGGTTATGACGGCAGAGTTTAGCTCCTAGATTTATCTCGTTGAGAGTGTAACGGCTATCGCGCCCTTGTTCAATTATCGTGCGTCCGATGTGAAAACCATCTCCCGATTCCCGTTGTACTCTGGTATGGATGACCTCGGCGTTGGCTTCGAGGTAAATTTCCGTGACAGCGTTGGTAAAATAAGAGTAATTTACGGGTAAATCGGAGCAATGTTCGGCTAAAGCTCCGTAATTCTCGATAATATTGACACTGGCTCCCGTTTCCGCCACGATGAGGCTATGGGGCTGATAAAAGCGGGGAATTTCCTCCACAACGGTGATAAATAGGAGATGTATCGGGGTTGTGACAACGGTGTTAGCGGTGACGTGAATTACTGCCCCATCGCTTAGTCCAGCTTGGTTGAGTGCGGTAAAAAATTCGGGGGTTTTTTCTTTCCCTAGATAGTTGACAAGAACATCTTTTTGTGCATTGGCGAGATTGCTGACGCTGACACCGGGGGGTAAAGCGGATATATCGGACAATTCAGGCTGATAAATGCCGTTAACGAAGACTAAACGGCTGTTTTTGGCTTCGGGCAGTAAAAAAACAGCTAGGGCATTTTTATCGATTGTAACGGTTTGGGGGGCGCGAAAATCGATCGCCCAGAGTTGACTTAAATCGGTGAATTGCCATTCTTCATCTTTTCTGCCAGGAATGGCTAATTCTTGAGCTTTACTGGCTCCCGATTCTCTTAATTCGAGAATTTTACCGTTATCGATAGTGGGAACCGTTTCTCGCGACAATTTTAACAATAATTCTCCTGATTGTTCAGGTTTCGTGATTATGGCTGTCATTGGTAGGAGGGGTTGGAGGGTTGGGGGTTGGGGTGTAGGGTGTGGGCTTCGGCCGTGAGCTCAGCCGAACGGGTGTGGGGTGTGGGGTGTGGGGTGTGGGGTGTAGGGTGTGGGGTGTGGGGAGAATAAATAAAAGCAATCTCCTGATAACTGATAACTGATAGCTAGATTATTTAACGGCTAATAATTGTTCGTCGAGGAAATCGTAGCCAGTTCTTTCTAATTCGAGGGCTAATTCTTTACCGCCACTGGTGACAATGCGCCCATCGTACATAACATGAATAACATCGGGTTCAATGTAGTTGAGCAGACGCTGATAGTGAGTGATAAGTAAAAAAGCGTTATCGGGAGTAGCTAAGTGATTGACTCCCTGGGCAACAATTCGCAAAGCATCGATGTCTAAACCGGAGTCAATTTCATCGAGAATTCCTAAAGTAGGTTCTAATAATGCCATTTGGAGGATTTCATTACGTTTTTTCTCACCACCGGAGAAACCTTCGTTTAAACTTCTGCCAAGAAAGCTAGGATTCATCTGGACAACTTCTAGTTTTTTCTCGACTAATTCCTCAAAGTCAAAACTATCTAATTCTTCCGATCCTAGATGTTTTTGTCGGGCATTATAGGCAACGCGAAGAAAATCAAGGTTACTAACGCCGGGGATTTCTAGGGGATATTGGAAAGCGAGAAAGATCCCCATGAGCGCTCGTTCATCAGGTTCTTTTTCTAAAAGGTTTTCGCCTTTATAAATTATTTCTCCCCCAGTTACTTCATAATCGGGATGTCCAGCGATTACTTTGGAAAAGGTGCTTTTCCCTGAGCCATTGCGTCCCATAATTGCGTGGGTTTCACCCGCTTTAATTTCGAGGTTAACTCCTTTGAGAATCTGGTTTCCATCAATACTAGCGGTCAGATTTTTTACCGATAAAATTACTTCACTCATGTTTTTTTGTTGGCAACTGCAAATATTTCTAGAGACTAATTATATTTCAGCGAACACTGATAACTGATAACTGATAACTGATAACTGTTATCCGACGGTTCCTTCTAGCTTGAGACTAAGGAGTTTATCAGCTTCGGCGGCGAATTCCATCGGTAATTTACTGAGGACATCCTTACAGAAACCACTGACTAACATAGAGACAGCATCTTCCTCGGAAATACCCCGTTGTGCGAAGTAGAATAATTGGTCTTCACCGATTTTAGAGGTAGAAGCTTCGTGTTCTACTTTAGCACTGTTGTTATCCACCTGAATATAGGGGAAAGTGTTAGCTTCGGCATTATCTCCAATCAGCATAGAATCACACTGGGAGTAATTTCTTGCTCCCTTGGCTTTCGGTCCCATTTTCACTAACCCGCGATAACTATTTTGGGAGTTACCCGCAGAAATTCCCTTAGAAATAATCGTACTCTTGGTGTTGCGGCCAATGTGAATCATTTTCGTACCTGTATCGGCCTGTTGTTTGTTATTAGTTAGGGCAATTGAGTAGAATTCCCCGACGGAATTATCGCCGACTAAGACACAACTGGGATACTTCCAAGTAATTGCTGAACCAGTTTCCACCTGCGTCCAAGAAATTTTAGAATTAACTCCTTTACACAGACCCCGTTTAGTGACGAAATTATAAATACCTCCCTTACCATTGGCATCGCCAGCGTACCAATTTTGCACCGTCGAATATTTAATATCCGCATTATCGAGGGCGACTAATTCCACGACGGCGGCATGAAGTTGATTACTATCGTACATCGGAGCGGTGCAACCTTCTAAATAACTTACCGATGCCCCTTCTTCAGCGACAATTAAAGTTCTTTCAAATTGTCCCGTCTCACCGTTATTAATCCGAAAATAGGTGGACAATTCCATCGGACAGACGACACCTTTGGGTATAAAAACAAAGGAACCATCGCTAAAAACAGCAGAATTAAGAGCGGCAAAATAATTATCACCCACGGGAACCACAGTACCGAGATATTTCTGCACTAAGTCGGGATGTTCCTGTAAAGCTTCCGAAATAGAACAGAAAATAACCCCCTGTTCTGCTAGTTTTTCTTTAAAAGTTGTGGCGATAGAAACGCTGTCAAAGATAGCATCGACGGCCACGTTAGAGAGGCGTTTTTGTTCCGAAAGGGGAATGCCTAATTTTTCAAAGGTTTCGATTAAAGTGGGGTCAACTTCTTCAAGACTGTTGAGTTTTTCTTTTTTCTGTTTGGGTGCAGAGTAGTAGATAATATTTTGATAATCAATGGCAGGATAGGAAACGTGCGGCCAACTGGGTTCGGTCATCTTTTGCCATTGATGGTAGGCCCGGAGACGAAAATCGAGCATGAATTCCGGTTCCTTCTTTTTTGCCGAAATTAGGCGAATAATCTCCTCATTCAAACCGCGAGGGATGGTTTCCGATTCGATATCGGTGATGAAACCGTACTTGTAGGGTTGGTTAACGAGGTTTTTAACGGTGGTTGCACTCATGGGGGTTAGTGTTCTCTCTACGCGGTAGGCAGGGGAGGCAGTTAAACAACAATAAAGTTGTTTAAATTGATTATATAATAGATTAACAACAAAGCTGTTGTCAAAGTCACGGAAAATTTGAGAGGATGCTGGTAAACCTCTGTTATTCAGGTTACTCTGTAGGGGTAATTGGCCGCTCCTTGACCCTCAGCAATTGTACGCTAAAGCCTCTGTTTTTGGTATCATGACCACGACTCAACCCGCCTCGACGAAAGACGATATTCTGCAATATTTGCTCAAAAACGGTCAATCTACCGCCCAAGACTTGGCTGAAGAGTTAAGTATTAGTCCGCAAGCGACGCGCCGCCATCTTAAGGATTTGGAGGGGGAAGGACTGATCGAATATTTTGCGGTACAAAATAAGATAGGACGGCCTCAGCACATTTATCGTCTCAGTCGTCAAGGCCGTGGCCGTTTTCCCCATAATTACGATAATTTCGCCGTTTCTTTCCTCAATACTCTCGTGGAGACGGTGGGAGAGCAACAGGTGGGGGAAATTCTCAAAAAACAGTGGCAACGCAAAGCGGCAGAATATCAATTGCGCCTCGGGAAGGGGTCTTTAGGGGAAAGAATGAGAAAATTGCTGGAAATTCGCCAAGAGGAGGGTTATATGGCAGAATTAGTGGCACTGGAAGCAGAAAATAGTTATATCCTGGCCGAGCATCATTGCGCTATTGCTGAGGTGGCTGGTTCCTATCCCAGTATCTGTGGCCATGAATTAGAAATGTTTGCGCTGCTGCTTCCCGATTGTACGATCGAACGGACTCACTGGATCAATCAAGGTGAGCAACGATGTGGTTATCTAATTAAGTGCAAGGGTTGAAAGGGGAAGATTAGTTATCTCTAGACTAAGAGACTTTTTACCTCACCTAACCCGCACCGCTGCCCAATAAAAATAAACTTAACAGGGTGCCACCATTCCAGAGACTATGAACCAACATCGAGGATAATAAATTTTTCGAGCGGGTGTAAACAAAGCCAAGAACACAACCTAGGACGGTTAAAGGCAGCACTTCTGACAAATTTTGGTGAGCAAGGGCGAAAATCAAACTACTAAGCGCAATTGCACCCCAGACAGGCAGATAACGAGTCAAAGAAGCTAGTAAAAAGCCGCGAAAGACAATTTCCTCGAAAAAAGGAGCGGCAAGGGAAGCAGTAAAGCCAAAACAGACTAAAGCGAAGGTATTCTGGGATTCTAGGGCTAAAGTCAGCAGCGGGTTACTGCCTCCTTGTCCTTGCCAAATTAGTTGATTTAGCAAAGAAACGATAATAACCATGGGTAAAGCGACAAAATAGCCGGCTAACCCCCAGAGAAGCCAAGGACTAAAGAGTTTAAAACGAAACCAATCGGGAGGTAAAGGGCGAAAAGGCTTGATCGCTAGGTATAAAACCGATAAACTGCTCAATGTTAAGGCTAAATAACTAACTACAACGTATATTGCTTTAGCTTCTAGATTGAATTTTTCGGGATTGAGACTCAAGAAACTCGATAAAATCCCGAAAATTACCGGTAAAACAATTTGTCCGACGAAAAAGAAACCGATAATTATTCCCCACCAGAGGGTTTCTCCTCCCCACTTAGTTTGCCAAGCGAGACTATCATCTAAAAAGAGCAGCGATCGCTGTTTACGGAGCAGCCACTGCACTAATAAAAAGATCAACAGCACGAAACCGATTAAACCGCCGATAAGAGGCAAGAAAGCCAGCAAAATTAGTTTAATTAAGGCATTAGCCGCCACTTCACTCTGTTCTTCCTCTAAAGCGAGTAAATCCTCTTGACGATTTTCGAGACTATATAATTTTTCCAGAATGGTATAACGAAACCATCCTTGAAAATTGCGCTCGATTCTCGCTTCAGCATCGGCAGCAATTTGGGGGGGTTCACTGTACAATCCCTCTAACAGCAGCGCATTTTTTAAAACAGCAGGTTTATAATTCTCAAATGCTGATTTTTCCTTGATCTCTTGCCAGATTTTCCGTGCCGAATCCAAGTCACCTTGACTAGCTTGAATGAGACTTAATTTCAGTTCTAAATCTTTTAAGGAATTTATGTCGCGCTCAAGGGATTTTTTTTGTTCGGGATTAACTGCTGATTTTTCTAGTTCGGTGATTGTTTTTTTGGCACTTTTCTGGGCTGATAAATACTGTTCCTCGGCAGTGTTATAAGTATCTTCACCGATCAGGGAAGTTTGAATTAATTTAAGATTAGCAAATTCCTCACTATTAGGATCAGCATCGGTGCTGAGAGTCGTGGCTTCTAGATTGAGATTGGTTTGATATAGTTGAATATTCGATTGGATTTGGGGCTGATTCACACTAGAAATTAAAGCTGTAACCACTGGAGTTAAAGCAATAATTGTTAAGACAAAAGCGATCGCTTGTTTGAGACTTTGCCAGGAGAGTTTTGTTGAGAAATTATCGAACATGAAAATAGGGAATTGGGAGTTAGGGGTGATGTGATGGGGTGATGGGGTTGGGTAATAGGTGTCGTGGAAAATTTTCCCTATCCCTATTCCCTATTCCCTAATTATTAACTAATTACTTGAGAAAAAAGATTTTCGTATTGATCCAAAGTCTTTTCAAAGGCATAATTTTCCTCCGCGTATTGTCGTCCCTTTTCTCCTAGTATAGTTGCTAAATCTGGGTTTTTGTATAGTTTTAAAATAGCTGTAGCTAATGCCTCCGGATCTTCGGGAGTAACCACCAAACCACCACCACTACGCTCGATCGCCCTAGCGGCGGTTCCATCGGCGGGAACAGAAGCAATAATAGCACGACCACTAGCTAATAATACCTGAATTTTGGACGGCATATTAAAGGAAATAACATTATGTTTTTGCATCACCATACCCACATCGGCTGCCGCTAACATTTCTGGTAATTTTTCCCTGGATTGAAAGGGTAATAAAAGCACATTACTGGCCCCCTGTTGTTGGCGATACTTTTCTAGGCGATCGAGTGCTTCTTTTTTACCAACAATTACCACTTTAATCTCAGGAATGTCAACTAAGTGAACCGCAGCATCGATCAGGGTTTCTAGGGGTTGGGTTAGGGCAATATTGCCAGAATATAAAACAACAAATTTGCCCTCAAGATGATTTTCTTGACGGAAATAATTATTGTTTTTCGGCAGAGGTTTAATAAAGCTGACATCAACCCAATTAGGAATCTCAATAATTTTCTGACTCGGCACATTTTTAGTGAGGAGATTTTTGGTAAAACCATCGGCAATAACTGAGATTTTACCGGCAGTTTTGTAGGCAAATTTTTCGAGACTACTAAAAACCTTAATCATTTTCTGATTAGTTAATAATCCCACATGAACTGCCGCATCGGGCAGAATATCCTGCAAATTTAGAATGATCGGCACCCCGTATAATTTACTCAATAAAGCGGCGGGAACGCAAACGGGTAATCCCGGGACAGTTAAGAAAATTAGATCAGGTTTTTCGCCTTTGAGAGCCTGAAAGAAACTCAAAAAAACAAAGCTCAATTCAAAGAAAATTCGATTTTTTAAACTTCTTTGGGGACGCGCCCAAACGTAGGAACGTTGAATTTTAACACCATTTCGTTCTTCTTCCAGATAGATTTTTCCTCGGTATTCGGGATCGATTTCACTATTAGGATACCAAGGAAAGGCGGTTAAAACCCTAACTTGATGACCTCTTTTAACCAATCCCTCCGCCAATTCTGTCATCAGGGGAGCGATGCCGATCGGTTCTGGATAATAGTTATAAGAATAGAGCAAAATTCGCATAGGGATGGCAATTTGGTTGGGCGATTCAGTTTCATGATTTTATCAATAGTTACTGGTTTTTTGACAAATCAGATGCGCTTTTGTCAGGGATTGCCCTAGAAAGAGGTTTGGCATCAGGTGAGGATTAGCGGTGAGAGATGCGGAAAAAAAGGGAAATTGGCTCATAAATTAATCCTCAAAACCCCTAACTATTCCCCCTTTTACCCCTGCCTAAATACTGACCCTTATTTTTCCCTTACCCGGTGGCCGATATCACGACGATAATAGATGCCCTGAAAGTGTATCTTTTTCACCGATTGATAGGCAAGTTCGATCGCCTGATTAAAATTAGCTCCCATAGCCGTGACACCCAAAACCCGGCCGCCATCGGTGAAGATATCGCCGTGTTTTAAAACCGTGCCGGCGTGGAAAACGATCGCTCCCTCGGTTTCAGCTGCCTTAATTCCCGTGATTAACTGGCCTTTTTCGTAGTGGTCGGGATAACCAGCAGAGGCAGCCACCACACAAACAGCACTACCGGATCGCCATTGTAAAGAGGGGAAATCAGTTAATTTTTGTTGAGCGCAAGCCAGCAGCAGCGGTGCCAGGGGAGTTTCCAGTAGGGGTAAAACCGCTTGGGTTTCGGGATCGCCAAAACGACAGTTAAATTCGAGAACTTTTGGTTCTCCGGCGGGGGAAATCATTAAACCCGCGTAGAGGACTCCCCGATAGTCAATGCCGCGTTTTTGCAGGGTGGCGACGATGGGGGCGAGGATGTCTCGGTCCACCGCTTCGATCATGGCGGCGGTGGCTATGGGTGCGGGGGCATAAACTCCCATACCGCCGGTATTTTTGCCCGTATCGCCCTCACCGATGCGCTTATGATCTTGGGCGGGTAGCAGGGAACGAAAACTGACCCCATCGGTGAGGGTGAGGATGGACACTTCTTCCCCTTCTAGGAATTCTTCCACCACGACTTTAGTAAAGCCACTGGTAAAAAGATCATCGATCGCTTCTAGAGCCATATCTACGGTTTCGGCGACAATTACCCCTTTTCCTGCGGCTAATCCGTCGGCTTTCACCACGATGGGCGCTCCTTGCTCTTGGATATAAGTTTTTGCTAATTCTGCATCGGTAAAGGTTTCCGAGGCGGCGGTGATAACTCCGGCTTCGCTCATTAATTCTTTGGCCCAGGATTTGCTCGATTCAATTAAGGCCCCGGTTTGTGTGGGGCCAAAAACGGCTATTTCTTGGGACAGAAGATAATCGGTAATGCCGAGGGAGAGGGGATATTCTGGACCAACAACCACCAAATCGACGCTATTTTCCTGGGCAAAACGGCTAATTTCGGTAAAATCCTCCATTGCTAGGGGGATATTTTCACATTGAGGTAAAATTGCCGTTCCCCCATTACCCGGAATACAGAACACTTGTTCAACTTCGGGTGATTGCAGCAGTTTCCAAGCCAGGGCGTGTTCTCGACCACCACTGCCGATAACGATAATTTTCACGGATAAACGCAGCCTAAATGACGATGGCTTAATTATCCCCCAGTTCCAGGGTGCTATTGGCTAGAAGTTGAGATTACTTAACTTTTTAATCCCCGCTCCCCACCTGTTGAGCAATAACCCTGGCCCTAGTCCTACGGAGGTGATCAGATAAGTAGCTGGTTATAATTAAATTAAAAATGGATTTTAGGTTCGATCCCCCCTGCCCCCCTTGATAAGGGGGGTGCAGATAGGCGGGGGGATCCCCCCTTAATCCCCCCTTAATAAGGGGGGCATCTGACAACTTTTAACGCCTACCTACTTAACTGCTGTAAAGGAGTCAATTGTGATTAGATAGTAGATGCTCCCTTCTTAGGCTGTCCCTATTTTGGGTCATTCTACTGAATTGAGTTGGCTCTCTCGGACATTGGCTGAAAAATATTCACAATATTAGATTATGGGTGCAAGCAGTTCGATAAACTCCCTGACCACGTTGCGCCCCTACATGACACCAGCTCTGATTGAGAGGGCCAAGAAAAATCGATTTTATCTGATCTAAGTCCCCGTTAACCCTCAATCTATCTTCTAGATTATTCGGAATTTACTCTAATTATTTTTACTGTCTATGCCCTGTCATTTATCCCTGAATCAACTAGCTCAATTATTGTCCTTACAAGATAAGACTGACATAAGTTTTAGTCCCGATAGTTTAGTATCTGGCATTAATACTGATAGCCGTAGTATTGAGCCTGGACAAGCATTTTTAGCCTTAAAAGGTGATAATTTTAATGGTCATGATTTTATCGATATGGCTATCGAAAAAGGAGCGGCGACATTGATTGTCGATCAGCCAGTTTCGGTAAATTCTTCTAAAAATATTCCTGTATTTTTAGTCCAGAATACCCTAGAAACTTATCAGCAATTAGCCCATTGGTGGCGGAATCAATTCACTATACCCGTGATTGCTATTACAGGATCGGTGGGGAAAACCACCACTAAAGAATTAATCGCCTCCGTATTAGCAACCCAGGGAAAGGTACACAAAACCCTGGCTAATTATAACAATGAGATCGGAGTGCCGAAAACTCTCCTCGAACTGGATGAAACTCACGATAGTGCTGTAATCGAGATGGGAATGCGGGGACGGGGAGAAATTGCCCTGCTCGCTCAAATCGCCCAACCAACGATCGCAGTGATTACTAATGTGGGAACCGCTCACATCGGTCGTTTAGGGTCGGAAACGGCGATCGCAGAGGCGAAATGCGAGTTATTGGCCGAGTCTGCTTCCGGTAGTATAGCTGTTCTTAACTACGATCACCCTTTACTTACCGAAACAGCTAAACGGGTATGGCAGGGGGAAACAATTACCTATGGCTTCTCTGGCGGCGATATAGTCGGAGAATTACTGGATTTAACCACTTTACGAGTCAATGGACTAGATTTTAACTTACCTTTATCCGGTCGTCATCATGCTTTAAATTTTATGGCAGCCTTGGCTGTAGCGAAAATTTTAGGCATCGATTGGACTTCTTTGCAAGAGGGAATTAAGGTTAATTTACCCAGTGGTCGGGCCAAACGTTACCAATTAGCAACCGATATCCTACTCCTCGATGAAACCTATAACGCAGGTCTAGAATCAATGTTAGCGGCCTTGGATTTACTGAAAGCTACCCCCGGTCAGCGTCATATTGCTGTTTTAGGCACGATGAAGGAGTTAGGGTCTTTTTCGGAGCAATTACATCGCCAAGTGGGTGAGAGGGTGCAAAAACTAGGCATAGATCGCTTGTTTGTCTTGGTGGACGACCCCGAAGCTAAGTTTATTGCTGAGGCGGCTACTGGGGTCGCTTGCGAATGTTTTCAAACTCACGCAGATTTAATTAATCGTTTAAAGGAAGTGATCGATTCAGGCGATCGCATTTTATGCAAAGCTTCCCATTCCGTCGGTTTAAATCGGGTGGTGGAGGAGTTAATCAGTGATATTAGGAGTTAGGGAATAGGTGTTAGAGAATAGAGCTTTTTTTAGCAAGAATAGCCGATTAAAAACTTTTTTTTCGGTGATTCTAGCCCTAGTTTTCTTTTTTTCGGCCGTGCAAGTCTCTTTTGCTCAACAATCGAGACGACTGGAGACTTATCTCCCGGATCTCAGTGGTTTAGCTTGGGTAGAGGCGGATATTTTTCTAGGGGTTCACGATGCCAAAAATAAGGGCAAAAATAGTGATCCATCTCAAGCAAGGCTGAGTCTTTTACGGCTGCCTACGCAGGAAAAACCCCTATTATGGCAGGTTTTAAGGGTAGATTGGCCAAATCCAGAGGGATTGAGTAACGATCTCGAAAGTATTACTCATATCCCTGAAACTAACTTATTTTTGTTGGCTGAAAGTGGCGAGAAAAAACCTTTTCAAAGACTGTTTTTAGCAGCATACAACCAGCAACAAGTCAAGATAGTTGAGCAAATAAATTGGCCGATCGCGGTGGAAAATGTAGAGGCGATCGCTGTTAGTCGGCAAGGCGATCGTTATCTATTTATCTACGCAGAACGGGCCGATAGTCAAGAGAGTACAAAAATTCGCTGGACGGATATCTCGTTCAATCCCTTAAAATTCGGGGAATTTCAGTCGGTAACTTTTCGGAGTCCTTTTGGTAGCGGTAAAAATATTCGCCTCATCTCCGATTTAGCCGTAGATAAGCAAGGTAATATCTACATAGCTTCCGCTGACGATCCAGATAGTGCGGGAGTGTTTAGAAGTGCTGTTTACCGTATCGGTCAAGTTACACCCGATAATAGCCTAATTCTTGCCCCTAATCCCCAAAAAATTGCAGAAATCGACGGTGCTAAAGTGGAAGCGCTGACCACCAGAGAATCTCCTAGAGGTGAAGTAGAAGTCTTTATCGGTACGGATGACGAGAATTATGGCGGTTTTCTGCGACCTTTGCTCTTAGATAATTAGGGTTTGTTGTACTGAATTTAAACTGCCTATGAGAATTTTTAGTACAAATGCTCGAACTTTCTCTCCTTGCTCCCTTCTCTCCCATAATTACTAGCAGCTAGAAATCCGCTAGACCGCAGCATAATTTGTCCTTTTTGTCAAAAAAACTTTTTTTTTGCAATAAAACTACACAAAAAAAAGATCATCGTTGTGGGTGAAATTGACTCATTTACCTGTCTTGATTAGGATCACCTTCTAGGTGTGGCAAGGGTTTCAGACATTGCTGGCCAAAAAAGCACAGAAAAACCCATTATGAAATTCAGTAAAATCGCTGTAACCAGCATAACATCGTTGTTAAATAAAAATCTTTCTCAATTAATTTTTAAGAATTTGTAAATATTGCGGAATGTTAATTTAAATATTCTCAAGTTTGTGGAGTCAATAAATAATTTTTGCTTATCTTTGTCCAACATTGGGTTAGGAGACAGTTATCAGTTATCAGTTATCAGTTATCAGTTATCAGATGTGAGTTTTTAGTTTATTGTTTACTGAAAAAGCTCCCCACACCCCACACCCTACACCCTACACCCTACACCCCTCTCCCTTCTCCCTGCTCCCCAACCGAAACCCCTATTTTCCGTCTAAACTTTTGTATAGGGATAGTCTGGGAAAGCATGGATAACTCTTAGACTAATTAATTCGGGACTCACATCACAATATAGACTATGGCTTACTATTGGTTTAAAGCATTTCACCTGATTGGGGTAGTTGTTTGGTTTGCGGGACTATTTTATTTAGTACGTTTGTTTGTCTATCATGCGGAGGCAGCAACACAAACGGAACCCGCACAAGCTATTCTGAAAGCGCAATACGAGATCATGGAGAAGCGACTCTACAATATCATCACCACACCGGGGATGATTGTCACCGTGGCCATGGCGATCGGTTTAATCTCCACAGAACCGGAAATTTTAAAATCGGGATGGTTACATATTAAATTATCCTTTGTGGCTCTTTTACTCCTCTATCATTTCTACTGTGGTCGCATCATGAAGAAGCTAGAAAAAGGAGAATGTAATTGGACGGGACAGCAATTTCGGGCCTTAAATGAAGCACCAACCCTGTTATTGGTAGTTATTGTCCTTTTGGCAGTATTTAAGAATCAATTACCCCTCGATTTGACCACTTGGTTAATTGTAGCTTTAGTGGTATTAATGGCAGTGACAATCCAACTCTATGCTAAAAAACGTCGCAAAGATCAAGAAAAACTTCAGCAAAATACTCTCCAAAAAGAAGAAGTAGCGACCATGTAAATTATCCTAATCCTTGCCTAGGTTTCTAGGATAACAGTTAAGAGTGGTTTGACAGCTGTGGGATGGTCTTTTTAGTCCATCCCAATTATATAGGGAGCAACCTTTAGCTTTTAGGTTTTTGGCTTTTTGCTATTTTTGAGCTTATACAAAAACTATTTTTAATATTGTGATGAACTGCCAAGCTATGGATTGTTTCTCCCACTTCCCACTTCCCACCATCCTATACCTTTTAAACAGGATTTAGTATAAACCTCTTGCAAACAGGAAACGCTATAAATAAAAACAATCTCCTGACGACCGACTCCTAACCCTAACAACAATTTTTGATTTTTACAAGAGGTCCTATGAATAGTTGCTGGATAGATTGGGAAAAAATAACTAGGGATTTTTTGAGTTCTCGCAAGCTCAGACAAGTTGCTGAATTGCGAGGATTCTATCGAGTCAATCCCTCTGGTATTCCTAGGATTCCTCCCGATTTGGAATTGAGAGACTACCAAAATACAGCGATTATCAGTTGGTTTCGTAATCGGGGACGGGGAACTTTAAAAATGGCCACCGGCAGCGGTAAAACTATTACTGCTTTAGCTATTGCCATGGAACTTTACCAAGCGATAGAATTGCAAGTATTATTAGTAATTTGCCCCTATCGTCACCTAGTCAATCAATGGCAACGAGAAGCGGAAAAATTTAATCTTAAACCGATTTTAGCCTACGAAAGTGTCCATACATGGCAAAGTCAACTATCCACAGAGTTATATAATGTGCAAGCGGGTAATCAAAAATTTGTCACTATTTTAACTACTAACTCAACTTTTATTAGCGAGGGTTTTCAATCACAAATAAAATTTTTTCCCGATAAAACTTTAATAGTTGGTGATGAAGCCCATAATTTAGGTTCCCCCCGATTAGAAGAATTATTACCCCGTTCTTTAGGTCTAAGATTGGCTTTATCTGCTACTCCTGAAAGATATTTTGATGAGGAAGGAACCGACGCTATTCTTGATTATTTTGGGCAAATTCTACAACCAGAATTTACCTTGGCTGATGCTATTAGTAAAGGAGCTTTAGTCAATTATTTTTATTATCCAGTCTTGGTTGAATTAACCGACGGTGAGGCTTTATTATACGCAAAATTAACCCAGAAAATTGGCTGGACTTTGCAGAAAAATAGTAATTTAAATGGCAATGAAAATTTAACAGCATTGCTAATGCAAAGATCGCGATTAATTGGTTCAGCGAGTAATAAATTACAGGCTTTACAACAACTGATGCAAGAGCGTTTAGATACGGATCATACTTTATTTTATTGTGGGGATGGTTATGTAGAAAATTATACGGCTAATTATCGTCGTCAGGTAGAGGCAGTTACTCATTTATTAGGCAATCAATTAGGTTATCGAGTTGCTACCTACACCGCAGAAACTTCTCTAGAAGAACGAGAAAAAATTCGCCAACAATTTGAGGAGGGTTATCTGCAAGGATTAGTGGCAATTAGATGTTTAGATGAAGGAGTAGATCTGCCATCAATTCAAAACGCAGTTATTCTGGCTAGTAGTGGTAATCCTCGACAATTTATTCAGCGTCGCGGGCGAATATTGCGACCCCATCCCGATAAAAAACAGGCCACTTTATTTGATATGATCGTTATGCCACCGACCTTAGATCGAGAAACCTGGGAAGTAGAAAGGAATTTATTACGCAGGGAATTAAAACGCTTTCTAGAGTTTGCTCAATTAGCTATTAATGCTCAAGAAGCTGAGACTAAATTAGGGGAGATTCAAGATAGATATGGTCTTTTGTCTAATTAAAAGTTAAAAATTTATATTTTTGAAGCTTTTATGCTAGAATAGAACTTAGTCAAGAATTGATCGCCGAGAAAAATCAACCCAACTGAATAGCGATCGATAAGGTTATATAATTTTCTTCCCTCTACTTCTAAACTTCTATGCCTCCCCGTCAACAACCCCGCCGCATTGCTCGAGAACTTGCCCTTTTGAGTTTAAGTCAGATTAAAGGTAATCCTGAAAACCTGGAACAGCAAACTTTAAACGATTTAATTTTAGTCGCAGTTAGAACCTTAACCGTCGAAATTCAAGAAACCTTAGAAACTGCCGCTGCTGAAATTAGTCGTGGTAATGAAAGGATTCTCGCTAGTGATACTAAGGCAACAAATATAAAAAGCGCCCAAACCATGGTAAAAGAGGCAATTTCTCTTACCCACAATGCCATTAATCGTTTGGGAACCGTGATAGATTTTCCCGAAATTGTCCAGTTATCTAGTCAGTACGAAGTGCGGGAATATGCCCTAGAATTAATCGGTACAGTCTATCGTCGTCGTGCGGAAATCGAACAGGAATTAACCGGTGCTTTAGTGGATTGGCAACTACATCGTTTACCGAGAATCGATCGGGATATCCTGCAAATTGCCGTGGCAGAAATGCTCTATCTCGATATACCTCAAAAAGTAGCAATTAATGAAGCGATCGAATTAGCCAAACGTTATTCTGATGATGAAGGTTATCGTTTTATTAATGGCGTTCTCCGACGGGTAACGAATAAGCTAAACGAAGCAGAAAAAGCCGTATCTACCCAGAGTTAAACTGGGAGGAAATTCATACTACAATGACCACATTTTATAGGGAAATTTCTGTAAATTGCTATTGTAGTATCGCGCATCTCCCGTGACTTCTTCGCCGATCCAATCGGGAATAGTAATGACTTGATCCTCTTGTTCCAACTCAATTTCAGCCATAATCAGTCCTTGATTATCCCCCAAAAATTCATCAACTTCCCAAGTTAAATTATCCAGAGAAATGCGATGACGAATCTTTTCAATTAAAGGTTTTTTACAGAGGTTTTCTAACATGAGCGCCGCATCTTCTAGGGGAATTACATACTCGAATTCCTGACGACTAATGCCCTCAGTCTTGCCTTTAATGGTTAAATAACCCCGATCTCCAACCACACGAACCCGCACGGTTGTCAATCCATCTTGGGTGGGAATATATCCCTGACGATACAACTTGCCAGCAGCCAGCGATCGCCAGTGATCCCCTTTAACCAGAAACTTCCGTTCAATTTCAACAGACATAAGCTTTTGACAACAATAAATTTAAGCCGTAGCCACGGCAGCACCCTGGGTTCCTAGTTGAATTAACTCGATCTTGTAGCCATTAGGATCTTCCACGAAAGCAATCACCGTAGAACCGTGTTTCATCGGGCCCGGTTCCCTGGTGACATTGCCACCAAGAGCTTTAATTTTCTCACAGGTGCTATAGATATCATCCACGCCTAGGGCAATATGACCATAAGCATTACCGACTTCGTAGCGATCGACTCCCCAATTATAAGTCAGTTCGATGACAGCATGATTAGCCTCATCGCCATAACCGACGAAAGCGAGAGTAAATTGACCATTGGGATAGTCTTTCTGGCGTAATAACTTCATTCCTAGCACATCGCAGTAAAATTGTAGAGATTCCTGCAAGTTATTGACGCGGAGCATGGTGTGTAAGAGACGCATGATTATTTAGATGACATCGATCGAAAAATTACTCATTCTTGATTGTAACCAGTCCTTGAGCCTTCTTATCTCCTTCAGGGTCAACAATTATACTAATACAAGTGTACGAAATTTCCTGTAAAACCACTTACTCCCATAATCGCTGTGAAAAAAATCAACTTTCTGGCAACACCGAAATCACTATCTAGAAGATTTTCTCGGTCTATCGTGTATTTAGTGGTGAAGTTGATTAAGTTAAAACAGTCTCGTTCAGGAGTTTTCTAGGGGAATTGTCAAGGCAGTAGGTAGTAGTAAATTTTCAGTGGTTTCCGAAAACACCTTTTGACTTGACTGACCGATAGTTTAATAAAATCTGCGTGACTGCAATAAATGTCAAATATTTAGGGGAGTACAGAACAGAAAAATTGGCACGGGTTAAAGCTATGCGTTCTTATTTAGGCTACATCAATCACCTAGGCCGTTTACCAAAAAAATCCGCCCGGTTGGTGAGCTTGTCGAACCAACCAGTTCGACAAGCGGGTTTCACGATAACAGAAGTTTTACTGGCAAGTGCGATGATGGTGATTGTCATCTCGGTGGCGGGAATTGGTGTGATTAACTTGCTCAGAAGTGACTATCGAGCTAATGCTGGTACTGAAATCCAAAATAATCTTAATCGTACTCTAGAGTTTGTTTCAGATGAAGTGAGACGGGCAAAAATTATCGCTGATTCTGAAGCTGCGATCACGAGTACTCAAGTACCCACAGGAGCGCGAGCAGTTCTAGCTTTCCAAATTCCCGACCCCAACAATCTCGATGGTACGCTCGCAGAGCAGATCGTTTACTATACCAAAGGACCTGAAAATAGCTTGACCGGTCCGCGAGTCTTGTGGCGCTATGGTCCAAACTTGGACGAAGATGGCAACTACGATATTACTTCCCCTTGGCAACATTCCCCCGTCACCGATATGTTAGCAGCGGCTGCTAATAACCCCAATTGTCCTGCAAGTTTTACCCGAATTCCCACCCTTGGCAATGTGGACGATTTTTATACCTGTGTTCGCAACGGTGGTGGTCAAGTGATTTTGAATGCCAACGCTCAGGTAAATCTGACTACTGGAGATACCGATAAAGATAAAGTTAAATACTCTGTCAGTACCAGAGTTTCCCCTAGAGCTACCGATTAAATATTTTTCCTCCTCATGAGGTTAAATAGAGAAGGAGGATCCTGGGCTAAAAAATCTAACTTAAACAGCGAATTGCCTCCAATAAACCCCTGGCTTTGTTGAGGGTTTCTTCATACTCTTTCTCCGGCTCAGAATCGGCTACTAACCCCGCTCCCGCTTGCACAGAAACCAGATAATTTTGATTACCTTGGGGACGAACAATCATAGTGCGAATCGTGATGGCACTATTTAACTGTCCCTCGAAATCGTAGTAACCATAAACCCCTGAATAGGGACCACGACGACAGGGTTCTAATTCATGAATAATTTCCATAGCGCGAATTTTCGGGGCCCCACTGACGGTTCCCGCCGGAAAACAAGCTTTTAATAAATCCCAAGCACTTTTATTGGTGGCTAAATCCCCCACCACATTACTAACAATGTGCATAACGTGGGAATAACGTTCAATGATCATTAATTCGTCCACTTTGACCGTACCTCGATCGCACACCCGGCCTAGATCATTTCTACCCAAATCCACTAACATAATATGCTCGGCAATTTCTTTGGGATCTTGCAATAAATCTATTGCTAAAGCTTGATCTTCACTGAAGTTTTGTCCCCGGCGACGGGTTCCAGCAATTGGTCTGACAGTAGCTCTTATTTTACCTAATTCGTCCCGTTCTGCCTTAACCATCACTTCAGGACTAGAGCCAATAATCTGCCAATCCTTAAAGTTATAAAAAGCCATGTAGGGAGAAGGATTAATCAGACGCAGGGATCGATATAAATCGAAGGGATGACCCTGATAATTAGCATTTAAACGCTGGGAAATAACCACCTGAAAAATATCCCCCGCTTTGATGTAATCCTTAGCTTTTAGGACATGTTGACAGAATTTTTCCTGAGTTGTATTGCTTTCATAGACTAATTCTTTTCCCTGACCAACTGGTAATAATTCCAGGGTTTTGGCATTAGTTGGTAGGGGTAATCGTAACTTGAGAACTAACTGTGTCACTCGATCGCAGGCCGCTTGATAAGCAGCCGCTAAATCGGGATTGTTACCGCGGATATCGGCATAAGCAATCGCCCAGATTTTCCGTTTAACTTGATCGAAAATAATTAGATTATCCACCTGCATCCAAATACCATCTGGTAGATCGGCATCGGTAGCGGGATAAATAGGCACTCGCGGTTCAATCCAATTAATTAATTCATAACCCCAAAAACCAAATAAACCCCCTATTCCGGCGGGTAATTGCGGCAATTTAACTGGCACGATCGGGGCTAAACATCGGGTTAAAATCTCGAAAGGATCCCCCGAAAAAATCTCTTGAGAACCATCGCGAAAAGTTTGGGTGGTGGTGTTTCCCCGCGCTTCCAATACCCAGACGGGATCGCCGCCTAAAAAGCTGTAGCGTCCCAAGGTTTCGCCCCCTTCCACCGACTCTAATAAAAAATTGTAGGCTTGATCGGCACAAACCTTATACCAGGCCGAAACGGGCGTTTCTAGGTCAGCGATCCATTCTTGATAGACAGGAATAAAGTTACCTTGGCCGGCGAGTTGACGAAAGCGATCGAAGTCGGGGAAGATCATATTTTGATGGTTCAGGAAACGGATAGCACAACACTTGTAGCCGATTGCGATCAGAGAAATCGAGAGTCAGAAGTTAAATCCTAGGGCCAAATAGCTTCTAAATCTAACTCCCCCCTCTCGATTTTAGGGTTTATTTATGCTTCGTAGGGAGTGACACCAGAGAACTTAATTGTCGCCGGTTCCGGGTTTTTGCCGATATTGCGGTCTTTTTTGCCGAAAAATTCACGACCAGCGTTAACTTTTTCGGGGAAGACACCATCAGCGGGGTGGAGATACTGCACTTCACCACTGGGGTAAATCCGATAGATTTTGTAATCTTCGATTTTGGGTTTGAATTTCGTCCGGAATTGGGTACCAAGAGCGAGCGCGTGTTCTTTGCGGGCCAAATAGAGGAGATTTTCGCCTTCGTTCATGATAGCGGCGCCACCAGTGGGCATTTCAAAGACTTGTTCTTTGCTGCTTGTCCAAGTGATGGCGTATTTTTCTTCCAGATCGGCTTTGGTGAGTAAACCGCCCGTGCTGCCACCGAACTTAGGAGCTTTTCCAGAAAGTTCTGTCATAGGATTTTGTTCTCTCTACAAAAATAAAGAAAAGGGGTTTTAGGGAATCCTATCACTGACACCCCCCCTCTCTAGTAGTCTTGTCAAGAACTGTAACATTATTTTGTACTAGACTATAGAACTAGGATTTACCGAAAAAGTTTTTCCTCGCGGCAGGGTGTGGGCTTCGGCCGTGAGCTCAGCCGAACGGGTGTGGGGTGTGGGGAGAATAAATGAAACTGTCTCCTGTCTCCTGACTCCTGCCTCCTAACTCCTGACGACCGGCTCCTAACGACCGGCTCCTGACTCCTGACTCCTAACCCCACCAACAAACTTTTTCAGCAGACCCTAAATAGAACTAAGCGGCCAGGCGCTCGCCCACCACTTTAATCGATCGCCCGTCGGGAAATTTGCCAACTTAAAAAAATTACCGGAATTAATCCCACTAGGACAATGGCCAGGGCTGGTGCCGCCGCTTCCACCAAACGTTCATCACTGGCGTATTGATAAACGCGCACCGCTAGGGTATCAAAATTAAAAGGTCTTAACACCAAAGTAGCCGGTAATTCCTTCATCACATCGACAAAAACTAACATAGCCGCCGTCAATAATCCCCCCGACAAAAGAGGAATATGCACTTTAATTAAAGTGGCACCAGTGCCATAGCCAAGGCTGCGGGAAGCATCATCTAAACTAGGTTTAATTTTACTTAAACTCGATTCTAATGTGGAAAAAGCTACGGCTAAAAACCGGACAATATAGGCAAAAATTAGACAGAAAATTGTGCCGCTCAGAATTAAATTGATATTTAATACTTGGTTGAAAAAGTTATCTAATTTACCTAGAGGAATTAAAACCCCCACTGCGATAACAATGCCGGGGATAGCATAACCAGCCGCCGCAATCCGCACAGAACCTTTAAGAGTTTTATTCGGATTAAGTCTTTCCCCGTAGGCGAGAATTAAAGCTAAAACTACCGCAATAATTGCGCTTAAACTAGCCAGAAAAAAACTGTTTCCCGATAGACTAAGAAAGTCGTTGTTAAAAGTTTCTTGGGCATGATTAAAGGCTAAATAGGCCAGATAGAAAGCGGGGGCAATAAACCCAAGAAATACTGGCAAAAAACAGGATATAATTGCCAAAAAACTGCGAACAAATCCTAGTTCGTACTTAGTCGGTGACTGGAAACGATTGGTCATTTCATAGTAACGAGCTTGACGACGGGAGGATTGTTCAAGGAAAACTAAAACGAGGATAAATACCATTAAAACTGTGGATAACTGCCCCGCTGCTATGCGATCGCCCATACCGAACCAAGTATTATAAATCCCCGTGGTAAAAGCATTAATTCCGAAATACTGCACCGTACCAAAATCGTTCAGAGTTTCCATTAAAGCTAGGGCTAATCCCGCCATAATTGCCGGTCTTGTTAGGGGTAAAGCGACAGTAAAAAAACTACGCCAAGGATTACATCCCAGGGAGCGACTTGCCTCCACTGTGCAGACAGATTGTTCTAAAAAACCGACCCTTGCTAACAGATAAACGTAGGGATAAAGCACCAGTATTAACATCAGAATCCCCCCCCAGAGAGAACGGATATTAGGAAACCAATAATCTTCGACACTATTCCAACCGAAAACACTTCTTAAGAACGTTTGCACCGGACCAAAATAGTCCATCATATTGGTATAAGTATAGGCCAAGAGATAGGCAGGAGCGGCAAGGGGTAGTAATAATAACCATTGAAATTGTTGACGACCGGGAAATTGACACATCGTTGTTAACCAAGCGGTCCCTACACCGATGATTAAAACGCCGCTGCCCACCCCGCACATTAACCAAAAAGAATTAACTAGATAATCCCAGAGAACAGTTTCGAGCAGATGTTGCCAGACTTGACTGGAATTAGTTAATAAACTACTGGCCACCGATAAAATCGGCAGGGAAACAAGCAGGGCAATTAGTAAAACCGCAATTGTCCATCCCTGTCTAAAAAAAGAGCGAGATTCTTTCAGCAAAAACATTTTTAATAAAATTGTTAAAGCAATTTTTAGAGAACTAGGAGATGATCTACAGCAGTCCTAGGTCATTGGCTCCTAAAAATTAGGATTTCTGTAACAGTTTGCGGTAGTCAAACACGCGAATGAGAGTCCCTTTTTTGGGTAAATCGGCGGCACGAATCCGTAATTTATTGTCCCCGATTAAACGGATATTTTTATCTTTGACTAACTTGAGAAACTCATCTACAGAGACCAATTCACAGGCATTTTTATCGGCGGCACTGGTGAAGTATTGCGTCGGGACAGCAATTCGCGGTTGTAAAACTTCGATCGCCTGTTTTGCTTCTTGGGGATTATAATTTTTTGGACCACCTCCCACGGGAATAAAAGCTAAATCCGGCGAACCTAGGAGAATTCTTTGTTCTAATTCAATTGGGGCTGCTGCCCCCCCTAAATGGACAATACTAATCCCTGCTTGGGTCCAACGCCAGGCCACATTCATGCCGAAACGTTGCCCCCCCATGCGATCATGGGCAATACTAATGCCCTGGAATTTTAATTTACCCAGATCATAGGCCCCCGGCTCAAACAAAATTTTCGGATTACCTGGTAAACCCTCGGCGGCCCCTTCATCCCAGAGTTGACTACTAATTAAAACGATATCTGCTTCTACTTTTGGCAAAGGAAAACCCGCCGTACAACCGATCGCCCGGAAGGGATTAACGAGGACTCTTTGCCCTCCTCCGGTGAATAAAAAGCAACTATGACCCAACCATTGAACTAAGAGGGAATTATCGGGTTTTTGGGGGGAAGTGGGGTTAGTGGGTTTCGGTTTAGTTTCCGCTAAAACTGAGCTTACTGCCACGGTTAAGAAACTTGCCCCCGCCGATAAGATAAAATCTCGCCTTTTCATAAATGTAGATGCAGAATTAATCAAGTTAGGGTTAATTTCAGGGGTTGGGGATTAGTAAACACTAGAGGGATCGGAGAAAGTTTCTTAAAAGTTCCTTGCCAGCAGTGGTTAAAATACTTTCGGGATGGAATTGTACTCCTTGAATGTGGGGGTAATCCCGATGACGGACTCCCATGACCGTGCCATCTTCCACCCAGGCCGTGATCTCTAAATTATCCGGCATGGTGGAGCGATCGATCACTAAACTATGGTAACGGGTGGCAGTAAAAGGATTTTCTAACCCTTGAAATACCCCTTCACTGTTGTGATAGATTGGGGAAGTTTTGCCGTGCATCAAGACCGGGGCCGAGACCACATCCCCTCCGAATACCTGACCGATACTTTGATGACCGAGACAGACCCCCAAAATCGGCAAATGGGGGCCAAATTTAGCGATTAATTCCAGAGATATGCCCGCATCGACCGGACGACCAGGACCGGGGGAAATGACAATCCCATCCGGCCGCATTTGTTCGATTGTGGCCAAGTCTATTTTATCATTACGATAGACCTCGATCGGCACAGCGATCGGGAACTCGGAGGCTAATTCTCCCAAATACTGGACTAAATTGTAGGTAAAACTATCATAGTTATCGATGACGATTATCAAGAGTCTCTCTCCTTTCCCTAGCCTCGCTCAGTATTTTCATTCTACACCTCTGCTGTCTCGATCGAGATAGCCGGAGTGTAGGGGGTAGGCTATTTTTGAGCAGTCAGCTAGAATCTGCCCGGAATTACTAATTACAGCCTAAACTATCTCTGGTGGCCACTCCTGTGACGGGATTAATGCCATCGGCCCGTTCACACATTAACTTAACCTGATAGTTATCAATTATCGCGTTAGTGAAATCGGCCCCGGTAATAATTGTGTCATAAAAACGGCTGCGAGTAGCGATCGCATCGGTAAAAATAGTATTAGTTAAATCGGCAAAATCGAGGGTAACTCTATCTACCAAAGATGCGGTTAAATCAGCTCCTTTTAAGTTAGCTTTTAAGAGGACAGCCTCGGTGAGAATGCTATAGGATAAATCGGCCCCTTCTAGGTTAACTCCCCGCATCGCGGCAGCGGCGAAAACTCCTCCGCGTAAATCCTGATGGGAAAAATCCCGATCTTGCAGCTGGGCAAAACTATAGTTAATCGTTTTATCTTGGGCTAAAGCTGCCGGACGGGCTGCGAAAAGTAGCCAAAGAATCGCCAGCAAAATAATTAAAACCAGACTGAAAAAATTTTTCAACATTGTTACTGTTGAGCGTCGAGAAACTGGGCCACATCATCACCCACCCGAATGGTTAGGTCTGAGTCTAAAGCACCAGTGGAGGATGATTCTACTTTACCGATTCCCAATTGATTTTTCAAGACGTTAGCCGACTGAACATCACCTTTTTGGGCAATAATTGCCGTGGTTTCTAGCTTTTGGGAGGAGTCATCGCTAATATAAACATTTGTGTAGCCCCGTTTGGCCAGATAATTACGAGTACGACGGGCTAAACCTTTGGTATGGGTGGCATTTTGAATGGCAATCCGCAGACTATAAACGGAGGTTTCTCCCCCCCCATAGTTATCGGTAAAATTGTTAGCCACAATGGTTCTGATTTCGCGACGGTTCAAAATCCAATAACTGCGACCATCGTATTCCTCAAGGCTATTAAACCGGCCGGGGAGTAGGATCATTCTTAGGTCATCCTGTTTAATTTCCCGGCCAAAATTAGCGATAGCCAGCATTTCCTCGACGCTTAAATTCGTATCGATATATTGTTGTAAAACCTGTACTGCTTTCGGGAGACTGGGGAGAATTGTCGGACTAAAAATCTTTTGTTGTAGTGCTTTTAATAAAATTTGTTGTCTTTGTACGCGACCAATATCGCCGTATTGCGGGTTACGAAAACGGGCAAATTGTTCTGCTTGGTCGCCGTTGAGATTTTGCCAACCCTCTTGTAAATCAATTTCTAATTTTTGGGTGACATCTTTATGATACATTCGTTCGGGTACATAAACCTCTACACCCCCGACTAAATCGACTAATTCCTTAAAGGCATCGGTAGTCACCCGCACATAGCGATCGATGGTAATATCCCCTAAAGTATTACTGACCACTTCCGCCGCTAGAGTCGGTCCACCGTGAACGTTAGCATCGTTGATTTTAGTGAAACCGTGGCCGGGGATTCTGACGCGGCTATCGCGAGGGATAGACAGCATTCTCACGGTTTTATCGCTAGGATCGAAGCGCACTAGGAGCATGGTATCGCTGCGACCTTTAAATACATCGTCGCTGTTTTTGGCATCTAAAACTCGATCGATGCCCATAACTAAAATATTAACAGGACGAGAAAGCTGCTGATTGATTAAGCTATTCCAAGCTTGGGCCTCAAGGATGTCTGTTTGGGTGGGAAAAGTCGTTTTTTGGAAGATAGCCCCAATTGGTGCGGGTAAGGGACTAATTAAAGCGACGGCAGCCCCGAGAGTAGCGGAAACTAGGGCGGTAAAACTGAGGGTCATTCCCCAAAATAAGCCCTTTTGCAGGGGAGATGCTTTTTTAAAACCGGACATGACTGAACTGACCACTGCGACGGTATTTTCTGAGTTTTGGCTGTATTCTTGCTTTTCAAACCGCCCGGAAACATTGGCCATGGACTAACCTCAACATCTGATTAAAAGCTTACTCTAGGAGGTGACTGCTGATACCTAGAATCTATCTCTAGCCCAAAAGTTCCAGATATTGGCCACCCCCCTCTCGCCGGCTATTGTAACATATTGTTAAGGAACTGGCTATCCTAGACCTGTTGTAAAAATTAAAAATTGTTGTTAGGGTTAGGGATCAGTAGCCAGTAGCCAGTAGTCAGGAGAGTTAAGATAGAAGATATATTTTGCCTTCGATCCCCCCTTAATCCCCCCTTGATAAGGGGGGTATCTGACAATTTTTAACACCTACCTACTTAATAGTCAATTAAATGCTCTATTCACAGATTTTATGCCATTTAATCCTTATTTTTGCCGTTTTTGAACCCTGAAAAGTTAATTAGGCAAGAGGTTTAATAATTTTTGAGGGATTCGGTTCGGTTATAGATTATCTCTGTGGCCAAGAATTAAGAGAGGTGGAAACTTGAAGATGACAGAACTAAGGTTACTCTCCTTATTTATTTTATCATTAAATCCTCAATTTTATCCCTTAGCTTTTGGCTAGTTGGGCATTTGTTTCTGTCAATATAATTCTGATCTATTTTTTATGAAAATCATCTCCCTTCCCCCATCATCCACCCAGGAATATCTCTGTATAAGAGACTTAAATCTCTACAATTCTCCCAGTTGTCAAGAGTTAGCTACCCAAGCACAACAGGGAAGAAAATTAAAATTTATTTCCCTAGAAATTACCGAAAAAGGGCTACAAATTCAGCTAAGGGAAGATAATTATTTAGCTTGGTTATGCGGAGAAGATTTAGATGCAATTGCGGTGGCCACCACAGCTTATCAAAAAATTCCTGTAACTCGTTCGGACATAGAAAAACACATTCCTGATATTATCACTTTTACTCAGGAAGCAAGGAACCGTACCAATCATTATCTCTGGGGTGGAACCCTTGCACCTAATTACGATTGTTCAGGATTAATCCAGGCCGCTTTTGCCAGCTTTGGCATTTGGTTGCCGAGGGATTCCTATCAACAGCAGGCTTTTTGTCAAAAAATAAACCGAGAGGAATTACTCCCAGGAGATTTAATTTTTTTTGGTGATAAAAGAGTTAATCATGTGGCTTTATATCTAGGGAATAATCAATATATCCACAGTTCAGGCAAAGAAACAGGTAACAATGGTATCGCTATAAATCTACTTACTGATGATCAGGATAGCATCAGTCGTCATTATTATCAAAAATTATGGAGTTTCGGTCGAGTTATGCACAATTAATCAGTTATCAGTGGTAATTATGAATTATGAATTATGAATTATGAAGTGGGAAGAATAGATAAAAATAATCTCCTGACTCCTAACTCCTGACTCCTAACTCCTGTCTCCTGTCTCCTCACTCTCCCCCATAGATAATCATGTCAGAAAACATCTCCCTAAGCGGTCTATCAATTCGTCGTCACATAGGAGTATTGACGTTAACTATAGCAGTTATCATCATCGGTCTTTTTTTTCTAAATCGTTTACAAGTAGATTTGCTTCCTTCTATCACTTATCCCCGCATTAGTTTAAGGATGAATGTCCCTGGAGTGTCCCCAGAAGTTATTCTCGAAGAAGTAACTAAACCCCTGGAAGAAGGAATGAGTGCCACCGAGGGAGTAGTGCAAGTTTATTCAGAAACTCGCGAGGGAAGGATGCGAGTAGATTTATTTTTTCAACCGGGGGGAGATTTAAATGTTGCCTTAAATGAAGCTACCGAAAGTTTTAATCGTGTCCGACAAAATTTACCAGATATTATTGAGGAACCGCGCTTAAATAAATTTGAACCATCTCGTTTACCCGTCTATGAATTCGCTCTCGTTTCTGATACCCTACCCCTAAAAGATTTAAGATTATTTGCCGATGAAGAATTAGGGAGAGAATTAGGATTTGTGGAAGGAGTGGCAGTGGTGGACGTGATTGGGGGAGTTAGAGAAGAAATTCAAGTTAATATTGACCTGCAGCGATTACAATTTTTAGGAGTGGGATTAAATCAGGTTTTAGACACCCTAAAAAGACGCAATCAGGACATCTCTGGGGGCCGACTACAGGGAGAAACCGGGGAACCTTTAACCCGTGCGGTGGGGAAATTTAAAAACGTAGCGGATATTCAAGATTTAGCACTGACCGATAGTAATAATCCCGAAGAAAAAATCTATCTGCGGGATGTGGCCAGAGTTATCGATGGGACAGAAGAACAAAGAATTTTTGTCACCCTAAATGGAAAAAATGCCGTCAGGGTTAGCGTCCAAAAACAACCGAATGCGAACACGATTGCTGTGGTAGAAGGGGTCAAAAAACGCATTACAGAATTAAAAAAATCCGGGTTAATGACCGGGGGAATACAAGTCGTCACCACTACCGATGAGTCTGTATTTATCCAAAACGCGGTTAATAACGTGGTTTCGTCGGGACTAGCGGGGACAATTCTAGCAGGATTGACTGTATTCGTCTTTCTCGGTTCCCTACGACAGACTTTTATCATTACCCTAGCGATTCCTCTTTCTACCCTCGTCGCAATTATCTGTATGAAGTTATTCGGGTTATCGATAAATGTGTTTAGTTTGGGAGGATTGGCCCTAGGGGTGGGCATCGTGGTGGATAATTCCATTGTCATGCTGGAAAATATTGCCCTCAAAGTTAATCAAAACCAAAATAAGCGAGATTTTTTAGAAATTGCCCGGAATAGCAGCCAAGAGGTAGAATCTGCTTTAGTGGCCTCCACTGCGACTAATCTCGTTTCTATCCTGCCATTTTTATTACTGGGTGGTTTTATTTCCCTGCTGTTTAACGAGATTATCCTTACTATCAGTTTTGCTGTGGCTGCTTCTCTGCTGTGTGCGTTAACCGTTGTTCCCATGTTGGCCAGTCGTTTGTTAAATATGCGGGTTTCTAGTGGTATCCATCGGTTTTGGCTCTTAAAAGTCTTTAGTCAACGTATAGAAGGTTTAACCATCCTCTACGGTCGTTTTTTAGCTAAAATCCTCCACTACAGAATACCTGTTATCCTGCTGGCCTTTTTAATTTTAGGGGGAAGTAGTTTCTATCTCTGGCAATATATCCCCCAGGAAGTCTTTAGTCGTATTCAAACCGGACAGGTGAACGTTTTTGCTCAATTTCCCCCTGGTACCAATTTAAATACTAACCGTCAGGTGATGGGGGAAGTGGAAAAGATTTTATTATCACAGCCGGAAACTGAGTATGTTTTTACTACCAGTGGCGGTTCTCTTTTTGGCACAACTACCAATGAAAATATTTTGCGTGCTTCTAGTACGATTAGTCTCAAAAAAGGCACTAATACAGAAGCCTATATCGAACGCATGAGCAAAGCACTAGAGCAATTAAACCTCGTTAACGTGCGTTTGCGTCTCACCCCCGGTCAAGTGCGCGGTATTATTCTTAATAACTCTCCCTCCGTCGGTGCCGATGTGGATGTGATGTTACAGGGACGAGATGGGAAAACTCTAGAGCAAGCTGGTGAAGAAATCCTCGGTATTCTCGATGAAAAAGTACCTAGTGCGCGTTTTCGTGCCGATGCTGACCCCAGACAACCAGAAATTCAGATTAAACCCGATTGGACCCGCTTAAATAGTTTGGGATTGAGTACCCTGGAAGTGGGACAAACGCTACGGACCGCTATTCAAGGATCGATCCCCACCCAACTGCAACGGGGAGAAAGATTAATCGATATCCGAGTGCAATTAGACCCCAACTCGCGGCAAAAAATTAGTGACATATCACAAATACCTATTTTTGTCAATAGGCAAGAAGACTTAAAATTAGCAGATATAGCCCGGATTGAAGCGGGAAAAACCCCCGGGGTCATCCAGAGAATCAATCAGCGTCAAGTTTTTATTATTATCGGCAGTTTGGTCGAGGGAGCGAAATTAAGTGACGCACTCGCGGGGGTACAATCGGTTTTAAACGCTACTCCCTTACCCGATGGTGTCAGCATTTTACCCAGTGCTGCTGCCACGTCTAATCAAGAAATTCAGGGTTCTTTGGGTTTATTAGCGGGTTTATCGGTATTTTTAGTCTTTGTGGTCATGGCCGTGCAGTATAACTCGCTTATAGACCCTTTGGTGATTATGTTAACCGTTCCTTTGGCCCTAGCGGGGGGAATTTTTGGACTATATTTGACCAAAACCCCGATTAATGCCATTGTCATCGTCGGGGTGGTTTTATTGGTGGGGATTGTGGTTAATAATGCGATTATTATGGTGGAATTGGCGAATCAATTGCGGCAAGAATTCGGTTTTACTCGACTACAAGCTATTTTAAAGGCCGCTCCCCAACGTTTACGACCGATTTTAATGACTACCGTGACCACGGTTTTAGGTTTATTTCCCCTCGCTTTAGGATTAGGAGAGGGGGGAGAATTCCTGCAACCTTTAGGAATTGTCGTTTTTTCGGGTTTGTCTTTAGCAACTCTGTTAACTCTGTTTATTATTCCCTGTTTTTACGTTTTATTCTCTAGAAAATAATCCCCCTGCACAGTGGGAAGTGGGGAAGTGGGGAAGTGGGGAAGTGGGGTGTGGGGTGTGGGCTTCGGCCGTGAGCTCAGCGTTCGACCGAGCTCACGCCGAGGTCCGAACGGGTGTGGGGTGTGGGGTGTGGGGTGTAGGGTGTGGGGAGAATAAAGCTGACTCCCGACTCCTGACTCCTGACTCCCGACTCGGAGAATACTGTCTCCTAACCCAATGTTGGCTAAAGATAAGTAAAAATTATTGATTGATTACAAAAACTTGAGAATATTTAGGGTTTGCTGAATAATGGTAAAACCCTTTTAAAATGAGGTTTTTGACCTGTTAAAATCCGATGTTATACCAATTCTCCAAAGTCTGACTACAGAAGTTTAATCCCCCTAAATCCCCCTTAAAAAGGGTGACTTAAATTCGATGTGTAGTTTTCATTTAGAGAAATGGTATTAGTGCCAGAAAATCGGATTGGGACTCTCAAAAACCTTGCATTATCCTTCTTTTAGTACATAAACTGGTACAAAAAGAGAGGGCAACAAAGCCTGAAACGACCGACGACCGGCTCCTGACTCCTAACCCCACCAACAAACTTTTTGCCGCAAACCCTAGTTATTTCCCATGACAATGAGGAGGATCGATAACATTGGTAAAAATTGCCCAAAGTACCATGAGCGGCATCGGCAATAAACAGATTAGCCATTGATGACCGCTTAGGGTCGCCGTTGCAAACAGACTGTTCATCACCCCCCATTGACTAAATAAAATTTGTAGGGCAACAGCAGCCACAATCCCCAAAATTAGGATTGGTGCATTAGTAATCGAGGTTGACTGACCACGCAGGTAGTTAACTAGGCTCATCCCTAATTGGCTGATACTGAGCAGATAGATAACCCGTGCTGCCACAAGGGATTGAATTGCCATTGTGCGGGCAACGGCAATATCTCCTGTGGTCGATTTAGCCCACTCAAACATACCAAAAATCAGAATCCAGTTAAACAATGAAACAGCCAAAATTCGGCGCAATAGTTTTTTGGTGATCAAAGGTTCATTGGGATTGCGTGGTGGTGACTGCATAATGCCGGGGGATTTTGCTTCAAAGGCCAGGGGAACAGTCATCGTGACCGAGTTGATCATGTTCAACCAGAGTACTTGTAGGGAGAGGATGGGTAAATCTCGCGCTAGTAAAGTACTGATCAGAATGGTCATCGATTCGCCACCATTGACAGGCAAGAGAAAAGATATCGCTTTGCGTAAATTTTGATAAACGGTGCGTCCTTCTTCGACAGCGGCCTTGATCGAGGCAAAGTTATCATCAGTGAGGAGCATATCAGCCGATTCCCTGGCGACTTCCGTTCCCCCTTTCCCCATGGCAATGCCGATATCGGCCTGCTTGAGAGCCGGCGCATCATTGACACCATCGCCGGTCATCGCCACGATTTCCCCTTGAGACTGGAGTACTTCCACCAGTTGCAGTTTTTGGGTAGGGGCAACCCTGGCAAATACCGATCCATCGACCACCGCTTGGGCCAGTTGATGATTATCCATTTGCGCTAATTGTTTTCCCTCAAATGCTAAGACTTGTGCTGCCGTTTTAATGCCCATCCGTTCAGCGATCGCCCGTGCCGTGACAAGATGATCACCAGTAATCATCTTGACCCGAATCCCGGCAGTTTGACAGGCGTGAACGGCAGCGATCGCCTCTGGACGAGGCGGGTCAATCATGCCCTGTAATCCTAGAAACACCAAGCCTGTTTCGATATCCTCATGGTCGATAGAATGCTGATGGGTCGCTGCTGCTTTTTTGGCAAAGGCAAGCACCCGTAAACCCTGCTCTGCCATCGTTTCTACCGCTTGCTCGATCTGTTCGGCGTTCAGCGCGGTCATCTGACCATAGCGATCGATCATCTGGGAACAACGACGCATCAGGGACTCAACCGATCCCTTGACATAGATCAGGCGAGGTATCCCATCATGCAGGGTTGCCATGTATTGGTACTCAGATTCAAAGGGAATTGCATCCAATCGTGGGGTTAAAGACAATAGCCCCAATTGACTGAGACCTGCTTTGGCGGCGGCCGCAATCAGCGCCCCTTCCGTAGGATCCCCCACCACTGACCAATCTTCTCCCGTTTGTTTTAGCCCGGAGTCATTACAAAGCAAACCAGCTACCAGACAATCCCCCAGGGCCGGCGGCAATTCCTCTGCAAATGGGCTGCTGGGGTTGCCATCGGTGATCAGACTAATTTCGCCCTTGGGACTATAGCCACCACCACTAACGGCGTAATATTGCCCTTCAGTATAAATGGACTGTACAGTCATTTGATTTTCGGTCAGGGTTCCAGTTTTGTCGGAACAAATGACGGTCGCACTCCCCAATGCTTCCACTGCGGGCAGTTTACGAATAATCGCATGACGACGGGCCATGCGGTTGACCCCAATTGCCAAGGTAATCGTTACCACTGCCGGCAGCCCTTCTGGAATCGCACTCACTGCGAGGGCAACGGCAGCTTCAAACATATCGATCCAAGATTTCCCCCGTCCTAACCCGATGGCAAAGGTCAAGGTTGCTAGGGTCAAAATTGCGTAAAGTAGGGTGCGGCTAAATTGGGCAAATTTACGGGTCAGGGGGGTGCTAAGGCTGACTCGGCTTTCCATCGACTGGGAAATCTGCCCCACTTCGGTGGCGTTGGCCGTGGACACAACAATCCCTTTGCCCTGTCCAAAGGTAACGAAACTCCCTGCGTAGGCCATGTTTGTCCTTTCTGCTAGGGGCGTATCCCCGGGTAAGGGTTCGATCGCTTTTGACCCGGGCAAGGATTCCCCAGTCAAGGCAGACTCATCCACCTGCAAATTGCGGACTTTCAGCAGCCTCAAGTCCGCCGGTACTTTATCCCCCGATGCCAATAAAACGATATCTCCTGGCACCAAATCCTGAGATGGAATCCGCAGGGTTTGTCCCTCTCGCAACACCGTCGCTTCTGTGGTTACGGCTTTGGCCAAGGAAGCGATCGCACCTTCCGCCTTAGCTTCCTGCACATAGCCAATAATGGCATTGATCAGGGTAACTCCCCAAATCACCGAGGCATTCGTCCAAGACCCTAAAAATGCCTTAATAGTACCCGCAAGCAAGAGAATATAGAGTAGCGGCTGATGAAATTGCCCCAAAAATCTCAACCAAGCTGGTTTCCCCGGCTTAAATCGCAGTTCATTCGGGCCATATTTTTCGTAGCGACTGGCCACTTCTTCTGCTGATAAGCCCCCTGACCCATCGCTGCTCAAGTATTCAATCACCTCTGGTTGAGAAAGTTGATGATACAACGGCAACGATAATTGAACTGGCATCATGCTCGACCATATTTAGGGTTTGCGGCAAAAAGTTTTTCGTGGGGACAGGGTGTGGGGAAGTGGGGAAGTGGGGAAGCTGTCTCATCACCCTATCACCCCAAAACCCTATCACCCTATTTCCTGACGACCGACGACCGACGACCTTAAGCTCTCGTCTTATTTTGGTAATAGTCGCGGGTTCCCTTGGCATCTAGGGCTTCACCGAGACGATCAATAGCCTGGGCGTAGGCGGCGGTACGCAGAGATATATCGAACTCCTGGGCGAAAGACCAGACTTTTTCGGCTTCTGTCACCATTCTTTCTTTTAAGCGCTCATTTATCTCGTTTAATCGCCAATAAAGACCGCTGCGATTTTGCACCCATTCAAAATAACTCACCGTTACCCCACCGGCGTTAACCAAAATATCGGGGAAAACGAGAATT